>NZ_JAOCEW010000050.1:0-26648 GCF_029841665.1 Stenotrophomonas sp. GD03819 | reverse complement strand
CCGGCCCAGGCCGCCCAGCACCGAGCCTTCGCCGCGGCTCTGGCCGCCGCCCTGCGGCGCCGCCATCCACATGCGCCCGGCCAGGCGCGAGAACGGCAGCGACTGCAGCCAGACCTTGCCCGGGCCGGTCAGCGTGGCCAGGAACACGCCCTCGCCTCCGAACAGCATGCTCTTGATGCCGGTGACCCGGCGTACGTCCATGTCCACGGTCGGGTGGTAGGCCACCACGCAGCCGGTATCCACGTCCAGTCGCTCACCTGCGGCCAGCTCGCGCTCGACCACGCAGCCACCGGCGTGGATGAACACCCAGCCGTCCCCCTCCAGCTTCTGCATGATGAAGCCTTCGCCACCGAACAGGCCGGTCATGATCTTGCGCTGGAACTGCACGCCGATCTGCACGCCGCGCGCGCCGGCCAGGAAGCTGTCCTTCTGGCAGATCAGGCGGCCGCCATGCTGGTCCAGCTTCATTGCCAGTACGGTTCCGGGGTAGGGGGCGGCGAAGGCGACCTTGCCCTTGCCGTGGCCGCTCTGGGTGTAGACGGTGGCAAACAGGCTCTCGCCGGTCAGCACGCGCTTGCCGGCGGCCATCACCTTGCCCATGAAGCCGCCGCCCTGGTCGCCGTTGGCGGCGCCGAACACCGTATCCATCTGCACGGTGGCGTCCTTGAACATCAATGCGCCGGCCTCGGCAATGGCGCTCTCACCGGGGTCGAGCTCGATTTCCACGAACTGCATTTCATGGCCGACGATGCGGAACTCGATGTCGTCGGCGCGGCTGCTGGCAGCGGCGGGGACCGGCGGCGGGGTGTTCGGCATGCCCGGGGCCGCGGACTGCAGTTCGGGCACCTCGGCGATCGAGGTCCACCCGCTCATGCCCTGGCACCAGGCCAGGGAGCGCGGGTTGGCCTGGGCGTAGCGGCGCGCGGCCTCGTCATCAAGCGGGCCGATACGCTCGGCCTGGGCGGAGGCATGGAAGTACCACTGGGTCATCGCGGCGGCTCCGCAGGGCTGGTAAACCGCGAGTCTAGCGAGCACGCGGGGGGCCGGGGCGACGGGGCCATGAACGGCAGGCATTTGCGGGGCAGGTGCTGTATTGCAACAATTATCTGGTAGCGCCGTTTTACCACCCCTCCAAACACAGCCTACCGCCATGTCCCCGACCCGCACTTCCCGTGGCCGCCTTCCGGTCGCGCGCCCCCTCGTTGCCGCTCTTTCCGCCCTGTTGCCGCTGGTAGCAGCCGCCCAGGAAACTCCCGCTGCCAAGGATCCGGTTGCCCTCGATGCCCTGCAGGTGACCGCGCAGCGGCGCGTTGAGAACGCCAAGGACGTGCCGGTCGCGATCAGCGCGATCCAGGGCGAGAAGCTCGATGTGCTGGGTTCTGCGGGCGATGACATCCGCTTCCTGGCCGCGCGCGTGCCCAGCCTCAACATCGAGTCGTCCTACGGCCGTGCCTTCCCGCGCTTCTACATCCGCGGCCTGGGCAACACCGATTTCGACCTCAATGCGTCGCAGCCGGTGTCGCTGGTGTACGACGACGTGGTGCAGGAAAGCCCGCTGCTGAAGGGCTTCCCGCTGTTTGACCTGGCCAACGTGGAAGTGCTGCGCGGCCCGCAGGGCACGCTGTTCGGCCGCAATACCCCGGCCGGCGTGGTCAAGTTCGATTCGGCGCGCCCGTCGCAGGATGCCGACGGTTACGTGCGCGTGGGCTATGGCAGCTACAACAGCTGGAATGTGCAGGGTGCCTACGGCGGCCCGCTGACCGATCGCTGGTCGGCACGCGTCTCGGCCATCTACCAGCGCCGCGACGACTGGGTCGACAACACCCGCGCCGGTGCGCCCAACAGCGGTTTCGAAGGCTATGACGAAGCCGCCGGCCGCGTGCAGTTCCTGTACGAAGGCGATGACTTCGAAGCGCTGTTCAACCTGCACAAGCGCAAGCTCAACGGTACCGCGCGCCTGTTCCGCGCCAACATCATCCAGAAGGGTGGCAACGGCCTGGTCGAGAACTTCGACCGCGACAAGGTGGCCAACGACGGCGTCAACTTCTCCGATCTGGAAACCTGGGGCGGCAGCGCGCGCCTGCAGTGGAACCTCGGCTCGGTGACCCTGCACTCGATCACCGGTTATGAAACCGCTGAATCGCTCAACCGCGGTGACATCGACGGTGGCTACGGCGAGGCATCGCTGGGCGCTGGCAACTATGGGCCGGGCTTCATCCCGTTCTCGTCCGAGTCGGCCGACGGCCTGCCGCACCACCGCCAGTGGACGCAGGAATTCCGCGTCGAATCCAACGAATGGGGCCGCTTCGACTGGCAGGCCGGCGTCTTCTATTTCGACGAAGACGTGACCATCAACAACTTCAACTACAACTCGCTGAAGCCGGGCAACCCGCAGACCGGCCATGTGGTGCAGAACCAGCGCAACAAGGCATGGGCGGTGTTTGCCTCGGGTGACTTCGATGTCACCGACCGCTTCAAGCTGCGTGCCGGCGTGCGCTACACCCAGGACAAGAAGGACTTCAACGCCAGCGTGCTGCAGGCCGTTCTTCCGTTCGGCACCCCGGTCAGTGGCCCGTACCTGGCCAACACCGACGTCAACGACGTCAGCTGGGATGTCAGCGGCGTCTACAAGCTGACCGACAACGTGAATGCCTACGCCCGCGTGGCCAAGGGCTTCCGTGCGCCGTCGATCCAGGGCCGCCTGGCCTTCGCGCCCGGCCTGTCGCAGGCCGATTCGGAGAAGGTGATCTCGTACGAAGCCGGCATCAAGGCCGACCTGTTCGAGCGCCGCGCGCGCCTGGGCCTGAGCGTGTTCCGCTACAACGTTGACGGCCAGCAGCTGATCGCCGTGGGTGGCACCAACAACACCGCCACCCTGCTCAACGCCGACAAGACCATCGGCCAGGGCGTGGAACTGGACCTGGAAGCCTACCTGGCCGACAACGTCCTGCTGACCTTCGGCAGCAGCTACAACGACACCGAGATCAAGGACAAGGATCTGGCGGTGGCGGTCTGTGGTGGTGGCTGCACTGTTACCGACCCGATCACTATGATCGGCGGCAAGCCCTATGCGCTGGTCAACGGCAACCCGCTGCCGCAGGCGCCGAAGTGGATCCACAACGCGACCCTGCGCGTGGGCTTCCCGCTCAGCGATGGCAGTGAGCTGTATGCCTACACCGACTGGGCCTACCGCAGCGCGGTGAACTTCTTCATCTACGAGTCGCCGGAGTTCCGCGGCCGTAGTTCGCTGGAAGGCGGCCTGCGCCTGGGCTACAACTGGGATTACGGCCAGTACGACGTGGCGGTGTTCGGCCGCAACCTGACCAACCAGACCCGCGTGGTCGGTGCGATCGACTTCAACAACCTGACCGGCTTCCTCAACGAGCCGCGGACCTGGGGCGTGGAGTTCACCGCGAAGTTCTGATGCGGTGGCTGCGGTAATGCAATGAAGAAGGGCCGGCGCAATGCCGGCCCTTCTGTTTCCTGCTTCCTGTAGAGCCGAGCATGGCTCGGCTCTACAGAGGCGTGGCTTACAGCGCGCTCTGCGGGCGCACCTTCAGCACCGCATTCTCGGTGGCGCAGTCGCGGCTGGAGTGCCGACCAGCCTTGCGCGCCGCTTCGATCTCCTTGCGTGCGGCCAGCAGATCCTTGTTGAACGCAGCGTTGTCATGCAGGCGGGCCACCGCGGCGGCGCCCATGAAGCGGCCTTCGAGGATGTCGCTCTGCCAGTGCACGTTGCAGACCAGGCGGCTCTCGCCGTAGTTGCGGCCGCGGGCCTGGATGGCATCGGCGCGATCCGGTGCGATCTCCGACAGGATCAGGGCCCAGGCCCAGCCGATCGAGGTGTGGCCGGAGGGGTAGGAGCCGTTCTTGCGCAGGCCGTCCTCGTCCTTCGGCGAGCAGGTCGGCTCACCATCGACCATGAACGGGCGCGGGCGCTGGTAGTGATTCTTGGCAGCCTTGGTCGCCGCGCTGGCGTCGATCCGGCTGCGCTCCAGCAGTCGGTACAGCGCCGGAGTCTTCACCGCGTCGACGTCGATGTCGGCGGCGCAGGAGAAGTGGTTGGCGCCTTCGGGGAAGCCGAGTTCCGCATCGACACCGGCCTGGGCGAAGCGCGGGCTGCCACGCAGCGCGCGGGCTTCACGGCTGACCTGTTCGTCCAGGGCGAGGGCGACCGAACCGGCCACCGGCGGTGCCGGCACCAGGTCCAGGCTGGCCGGTACCGCGCTCTTGTCCAGATAGCCCACCGCCTTGGTGGTGATGTTGGCTTCGACGGCGGTCGGCTTGGCGGCGGTGGCGGCACAACCGGCCAGGGCCGCGATGACGGCAAGGCCGAGCAGCGGGCGGGCAGGGTGGGAAATCAGCGACATGGACAGGCTCCGGGAGAGAAAACAACGCGCCATGATCGCAGCCCGAATACGACACCGCAGTGGCCATCGGTCATATGGCCAGACCCGGCATGGTCATCGCAGCAGTATCAAAAGCGTCATCAAGTGACGTCAGTCTCCTGAATCCGGGCGCAGCGCACGGACTTTCACGCGACTGCGCCGCGAGCATCGGCACAACGGCACGCACCAGGAGCCGTCAGTTCCAGCCGGGTCGGGGGGATCCGCAGACAGAGGGAGAGAAGCGATGCGCAGCACCGCAACAGGAAGTACCGTCCTGGCCCTGCTCCTCGGGCTGGCAGCCGCTCCGGCACAGGCCGCCGACGTGGTCGGCGTGGCCTTCGTGCATGGCACCGGCGCGCAGACCAACGCCACCCAGGACTACTGGCAGCCGGCCATCATCGACACCGTGCGCCAGGGCCTGCCGAACAGCAGCAACTATGTGGTCATCAACTGCGACTTCACCCAGTACATGTGGAAGCCGGAGGCCGCCGGCTGCCTGGCCAACCAGCTGACCCGCTTCATCGACAGCCGCGGCATCACCCAGCTGGTGGTGATCACCCATTCCAACGGCGGCAACGTGGTGCGCTGGATCCTGTCCAACCCGACCTACGACAGCCGCTACCCGAAGATCATCCGCACGGTGCGCAAGGTCACCGCGCTGGCGCCGTCCTCGGCCGGCACGCCGCTGGCCGATGCGGTGCTCAACGGCAACACCTTCGAAACCTCGCTGGGCTGGCTGCTGGGCTACAAGAACGACGCGGTGCGCCAGCAGCAGGTGGCGAGCATGGCTACCTACAATGCGCAGAACCTGTACGGCACCGCAGGCCGTCCCGCCCTGCCCAAGCCGTTCCGTGCGGTGGTCGGCAGCGACGTGGAATCGGCGGTGTGGGACAGCAACAGCTACTGCGGTGGCTACGCCGCCAATGTCGGCCTGGAGTTCACCCAGAACTGGCTGTCGTCCTGCTCCGATGGCTTCCTGGAGTGCAGCAGCCAGAAGGCCGCCGGCACCACCTGGTTCACCGACAAGGCGCGTACCCAGGGCGCCGAACCGCTCAGCCACAACCAGAGCCGCCGCGAGTGCTTCGGCCTCGGCACCCTGCTGCGCAACGACCTGACCCAGTGAGGGAGACGACCATGACGATTCAATCTACCCTGCTGGCCGGCGCCGTCCTGGCAGTGCTGTCCCTTTCCGCAGCGCAGGCCGCGCAGCCGCTGCAGGCCGCCCGTGCAGGCGACCAGGTGCCTGCCGCCCTGGTGGCCGCGCCGCTGCCCGCCGATGAAAGCGAACACGCGCCGTTGTCCTTTGCCTGGGCGCTGGACCCGGCCCAACCGCTGCAGGCGGCCACGCCGTATGCCTCGGTCAGCCGCAGTTACTGGCAGCAGGTCGATGGTACGCAGCTGCAGCGCGGCGTGGACTTGCCGCTGACCGCTGCCGATGCGGTGATCCAGCTGAGTCCGGCCGAAGGCGCGCGTGCAGTGCCGGCCAACACGTTGCAGGTGCGCGACCCGGCCGGCCGCAGCAGCGTGGCGCGCAGTGTCGACGCGCGCGCGCTGCAGCAGGCCGGCATGCCGGTGAGCGATGGCAGCAGCATGCTGCGCACCGGCGCGACCAGTGCGGCCGGTGCGTACACGCTGCAGAGCACGCAGGCACAGGGCCGCTACGTGGTGCAGGTGCTGGAGCCGAACAGCCCGCTGCGGCTGGAAGTGCAGGCCAACCAGGCGCAGGTGCTGGCCGGTGGCAACGTGCAGCTGCAGGCACGCTTGCTGGAAGACGGTGCCACCACCGCGCAGATGGCCTCGCGCCGCGGCAGCCTGGGCGGTGAAGCGTTGCTGGTTGCGCCGGACGGCCGCAGCTGGCCGCAGCGCCTGCTGCGCACCACCGATGGTGCCCTGCGCGTGCAGGTGCGGATCCCGGCCGACGTCGGCACCGTGCAGGGGCTGTGGGAACTGCAGGTGTTCGCCCAGGCCGATGGCGTGCTGCGCGATGGCAAGGTGGCCTTCGCGGTGGCACGGCCGACCGCGCGCTTCAGCGGCCAAGCGGCACCGGATGCGGTCAACCGCCAGGTGGCGCTGCCGCTGCAGGTGGCTGCAGCGGGCCGCTACGAGGCGCGTGGCACGCTGTATGCCACTGCCCGCGATGGCCAGCTGAAGCCGGTTGCACAGGCGCACGCGGCGGCGTGGTTCGATGGCCCGGGCGCAGGCCAGCTGGTGCTGCCGTTCGGCCAGGCCGCGTTGCCGGCTGGTTTTGGTGCGCCGTACGAGCTGCGCGACCTGCAGCTGCAGGACCAGAGCCGGATGGCACCGATCGAGTCGCGCGCGCTGGCGTTGAAGTTCTGAGCAAGGGTGCAGCTGGCCGGGTTCCGGCCCGTTGCACCGTTTTCTGTAGAGCCGAGCCTATGCTCGGCTGCCGTTCCCCGCGGCCAGGAGCAGCCGAGCATAGGCTCGGCTCTACAGTGGCATGTCGATCATCCCGCGTACGCGGTCAGCCGGCCTTCCTGCTCGCATACGGTGATCGCGCCACCGAACACCGCCGACAGCGGTTCGTTGCGCAGCAGCTCGGCGCGGGTGCCGTCGGACAGCACACGGCCATCGCGCAGCAGCACCACCCGCTCGATCTCGGGAATGATCTCTTCGATGTGGTGGGTCACCAGCACCAGGGTGATGCCCTGCTGCGCCAGCACCCGCATGGTTGCCACCAGTTGTTCGCGAGCGACCAGGTCCAGCCCGGTGGACGGTTCGTCCAGCAGCAGTGCCTGTGGCCGATTGACCAGCGCGCGGGCGATCAGCACGCGGCGGGTCTCGCCGGCCGACAGCTCGGCGTAGGCACGTTCACGCAGGGACAGCGCGCCGGTCATCGCCAGTGTCTCGCCGACGCGTGCACGCATGTCGGCGGTCACCTCGCGGAAGGCGGGCACCACGTAGCTGGCAAAGAAGCCGGACAGCACGGCCTGCTCCACGGTCAGCCCCGGCATGTCGGCGAGGTTGCTGCTGAGGTCGCCGGTGACGATGCCCAGCTGCGAGCGCAGCCGGTCCACCTGCCAGCGGTTCTGGCCCAGCACCTTCACTGCCACCGAGCCGTCGCCCTGCGCCAGCGGGTACAGCTCGCGGGTGATCAGTTTGATGAAGGTCGACTTGCCGCAGCCGTTGGGGCCGAGCAGGGCGGTGTGCTGGCCCTGTGCAATGCGCAGGCTGAGCCCGTGCAGCACCTTCACCTGGCCGCGCACCACGGTGGCGCGGTCCAGTTCGATCAACGGGGGCAGCTCCGCGATGGGCGGGGCCGCAGTCATGGTGCTGGCGCGTGGATCAAGGCTCGACAACTCGGGTCCCCAACTGTGAACGGTGCCACGGATGGCGATGCGAAGCACCGCCGCAGGGATGCAGTTTGCAACGCAAGCGCCCATGATGTCTGCCATCCCCGCGTCGATCCGGAGCGCTGCCATGCCTGATGCCCTGATGTCCCTGTTGACCGGTGGTGTGCTCGGCCTGGGCTGGTGGGCGATGCTGGCGGTGCTGCTGGTCTTCACCCAGATCACCATCTTCTCGGTGACCCTGTACCTGCATCGCAGCCAGGCCCATCGCGGGGTCGACTTCCACCCGGCGCTGGCCCATGTATTCCGCTTCTGGCTGTGGCTGACCACCTCGATGATCACCCGCGAATGGGTGGCCATCCACCGCAAGCACCACGCCAAGGTGGAGACCGAGGACGACCCGCACAGCCCGGTCACCCGTGGCATCGGCAAGGTGTTCTGGCATGGCGTGGAGCTGTACCGCGAAGCGCGCGGCCAGCGCGCGGACATCGAGCAGTACGGGCGCGGCACCCCGGATGATGCGATCGAGCGCCGCCTGTATACCCCGCATGCCACGCTGGGGCCGGTGCTGTTGTTCGCGATCAATACCGTGTTGTTTGGCCTGCCCGGCGTGGCCCTGTGGGCGGTCCAGATGGCGTGGATCCCGTTCTGGGCAGCCGGCGTGGTCAATGGCCTGGGCCACTGGTGGGGCTACCGCAACTACGAGTCCGCCGATACCTCCACCAATCTCACGCCGTGGGGGTTCTGGATCGGTGGCGAGGAGCTGCACAACAATCACCATGCCTTCCCCAGCTCGGCGCGCTTCGCGATGCGGCGCTGGGAGTTCGACATTGGCTGGAGCGCGATCCGCCTGCTGCAGGCGCTGCGCCTGGCCAAGGTGCTTCGCGTTGCACCGGCCATGGACGTACGCCCGAACATCGCGGTGCCCGATGCCGAAACCCTGAAGGCGCTGCTGTCGCACCGCTTCCAGGCGATGACCGATTACCAGCGCAATGTGTTCATGCCGGCCCTGCGCGAGGAAGCCGCTCACGCCGGGGCCAAGCTGCGCCGCCTGCTGCCGCGCCGTCTGCGCCGTGGCCTGGTCAATGATGGCCGCTGGTTGAAGCCGGACAGCCGCGCCCAGCTCAGCGCATGGGTGGCACAACGGCCGCGCATCCGCACCCTGGTCGAGTACCGGGGGCGCCTGGCCGCGCTGCTGGAAGCGCGCGGCCACGATGCGGCCGAGCGCCTGCATCAGCTGCAGGCCTGGTGCCGCGAGGCCGAGGAAAGTGGCATTGCCGCGCTGCAGGCCTACGCCGCGCGATTGAAGGGCTACAGCCTGGTGGGCGCGTGAGGGCAAGGTACCGACTTCTGCTGGTGGCGCTGTTGCCGGGTGCGGCGCTGGCCCAGGTCACCGATACCGCCAGCTATCTGCAGCGGATGGACAGCGATGGCGACGGCCGGGTGAGTGAATCCGAGTATGTGCAGTGGATGCTGTATGCCTTCGACCGCATGGACCGCAATGGTGATGGCGTGCTGACGGCCGAGGAGCTGCCCGGTGGCAAGGGCAGGGCGATCAGCCGCGAGCAGCAGCGGCAGGTGATCGTGAAGCGCTTCCACACGCAGGATGCCAACGGTGATGGCGTCCTGGATGCCCGTGAACTGGCGGCGCCGCCACGCTGAGCGGGCGTAGAATCGGCTCATGCCTGAACTGCCCGAAGTAGAAACCACCCGCCGCGGCCTGGCGCCGCACCTGCAGGGTCGTCGCGTGCATGGCGTGATCCTGCGCCGGGCCGATCTGCGCTGGCCGATTCCGCCGGAAGTGGCCGAGCTGCTGCCGGGCCAGCGCATCGAGGAGATCCGTCGCCGCGCCAAGTACCTGCTGCTGGACACCGCCGTCGGCAGCGCGGTGCTGCACCTGGGCATGTCCGGCAGCCTGCGCGTGCTGCCTGGAGATACCCCGCTGCGCGCCCACGACCACGTCGACATCAGCCTGGACAACGGCCGCCTGCTGCGCTTCAACGACCCGCGTCGGTTCGGCAGCCTGCTCTGGCAGCCGGCCGGCGAAGTCCACCCGCTGCTGCAGGGGCTGGGCCCGGAACCGCTGGACGACGTGTTTGACGGCGACTACCTGTTCGCCCGCAGCCGGGGCCGCAGTGCGCCGGTGAAAACCTTCCTGATGGACCAGGCGGTAGTGGTGGGCGTGGGCAACATCTACGCCGCTGAAAGCCTGTTCAAGGCCGGCATCAGCCCGCTGCGCGAGGCCGGGAAGGTCTCGCGCGAGCGCTACCAGCGGCTGGCCGACGCGGTGAAGGAGATCCTCGGCTACGCCATCACCCGTGGTGGCACCACGCTGCGCGACTTCATCAGCCCGGATGGCGCGCCGGGCTACTTCGAGCAGGAGCTGCTGGTATACGGCCGCGATGGCCTGCCGTGCCCGAACTGTGGCCGCGCGCTGAAGCACGCCACCATCGGCCAGCGCGCCAGTGTCTGGTGCAGCCACTGCCAGCGCTGAGCCGGGCGGCCAGCGGCAGCTGAACGGGCAGGGGACGTCTCCGCTGCCCGTTAACGTTTGTCTGCCTATGATGGCCGACCTTCCCTCTATGCCTGACGCGCCTGCATGCAACGACGCGACTTCATCCGCAATGCCTCCCTCGCCCTGGCTGCATTCGGCCTGCCGTCCCTGCCCGCGTGCGCGGCCAGCAGGAGCGGTCAGATGGGCCTGCGCCGCCTCGGCCAGCCGCAGCCGTTCGACTTCGCCACCCTGAAGGGCCAGGCGCGCGCGCTGGCACAGGCGCCCTACAAGAGCCACAAGCGGGTGCTGCCGGGCCGCCTGGAAGGCCTGGACTGGGACCAGTACCAGTCGATCGGTTACCGCCAGGACCATGCATTGTGGGCCGACCAGCCGGGCAAGTTCCAGGCCAAGTTCTTCCATCTGGGCCTGTACTTCCACTCGCCGGTGCGCATGTTCGACGTGGTCGACGGCAAGGCGCAGGAGCTGGCCTATGATGGCGCGGCGTTCAACTACGGCAAGAGCGGGATCAAGGACGGCGAGCTGCCGGCCGATCTGGGCTTCGCCGGGTTCCGCCTGAACACGCGCAAGGACACCGACCGCGACTTCGCCGCCTTCCTCGGCGCCAGCTACTTCCGCGCCGTTGGCAAGGAGGGCCAGTACGGCCAGTCGGCGCGTGGCCTGGCGATCGACACCGGCATGGGCAAGCCGGAGGAATTCCCGGACTTCATCGCCTACTACCTGGAACAGCCGTCGGCCGATTCGGAAACGATCGTGGTCTACGGCCTGCTGGATTCGCCCAGCGTTGCCGGCGCCTATCGCTTCGCGATCACCAACGGCGACGTGCTGCTGATGGACATCGACAGTGCGCTGTACCCGCGCAAGGCGATCGAGCGGTTGGGCATCGCTCCGTGCACCAGCATGTACCAGGTGGGCGAGAACGACCGCCGCATGGCGTGGGACTGGCGCCCGGAGATCCACGACACCGACGGCCTGTCGCTGTGGACCGGTGCCGGCGAATGGATCTGGCGGCCGCTGCTGAACCCGCGCAACCTGCGCTTCAACATGTTCGTGGACCGCAACCCGCGCGGTTTCGGCCTGCTGCAGCGCGACCGCAACTTCGACCACTACCAGGACGACGGCGTGTTCTACGAGAAGCGCCCGTGCCTGTGGGTGGAGCCGAAGGGCGAGTGGGGCGAGGGTTCGGTGCAGCTGGTGGAGATTCCCACCGTGGACGAGACCTTCGACAACATCGTCGCCTTCTGGAACCCGAAGGAAAAACCGCAGCCGGGCCAGGAGCTGCTGGTCGGCTATCGCCTGTACTGGGGCGCCGAACCGCCGGCACGGCCGCCGCTGGCGCACTGCGTGGCCAGCCGCACCGGCCTGGGCGGCGTGGTCGGCAAGAAGCGCGAGTACTTCAGCTGGCGCTTTGCGGTGGACTTCGAAGGCGGCGAACTGGCCAGGCTGATCGACAAGGGCGAGGTCGAGGCGGTGGTGGAAGCCAGCCGTGGCCGGGTCGAGATCGTGTCGGCGCGCCCGCTGCGCGAGATCAACGGCTACCGCGCGATGTTCGACCTGGTGCCGCCGGAAGGCAGCACCGAGCAGATCGACATCCGCCTGTTCCTGCGCAGTGGCGGCAAGACCCTCACCGAGACCTGGCTGTACCAGTACACCCCGCCGCCGGCGGGCGCGCCGGAGCGCACGCTGTACTGAGTGGTTTGGGATTGCAGGGCTTGCAGCCCTGCACCCGCTTCAAGCCAAGGCAACGTCAAATGCGTGCATTCC
The DNA here is from genome assembly GCF_029841665.1 of Stenotrophomonas sp. GD03819. Taxonomy (NCBI): domain Bacteria; kingdom Pseudomonadati; phylum Pseudomonadota; class Gammaproteobacteria; order Lysobacterales; family Lysobacteraceae; genus Stenotrophomonas; species Stenotrophomonas sp. GD03819. Next base: position 14,676 of record NZ_JAOCEW010000050.1, on the reverse strand, counting down.
GTGGGATGGCGGGGTGGGTCCGGTTGCGGGGGACGCTGCAAGTACGTCCCTGTAAGCTCGGTCGCCGCATCCATGCGGCTCACGCCCCCGCAACCGGACCCACCCCGCCTTCGACAGTTTTCCGCGAGCTGTCGGCGTTCTGCTCTGGTGGGTGTCGACCTTGGTCGACACGGTGGATCCACACCATGCGTGGATGAATCTCTGGATCCCCATTGATCCTGTGAGTGCGAACCTTGGTTCGCGCACCGGTTACATCAGGCCAGGTAAACCTGCCCGTCGCGCACGTCCACCGGTACGGCGCGCAGGCGGTCGCCCTTGCACGGGCCGGCAATGCAGTCGCCGCTGTCCAGCGCGAACGAGGCGCCGTGCGCGGCGCAGACCAGGTGGCCTTCGCGGCTCTTCAGGAACTGGCCCGGGGCCCAGTCCAGGCGTCGGCCGGCGTGCGGGCAGATGTTCAGGAAGGCACGCACCTGCGCGCCGTCGCGGTACAGCACCAGCGATTCGGCATCGCCATCCACCACCGCTTCGACCTCGGCAAACGCGCCATCGGCAATGGCATCAAGGGCGATCAGGGAAGCAGCGGCAGTCATGGCGAAGGCTCGGACAGTAAACCCGCATTGTCGCATGCCCACTCAGGTGACTGGCTGCGACATGAACACAAGTCATTGATCCGTAATAAGCACAGGCTATATTTAACGAGTTTTTCACTCAATGACAGTGGCGCGTCCCGATACTCTGTTTTCGCTGATCCCAGCCTATCGAGCCGCCATGTTCAATCGCGCATCCGCCTTCAACCAGTTCCGCACCCTGTTCGCGCCGCGCAAGCCGCGTCACCCGCTGGTGCGCGTTGCCGTGGGCCTGCTTGGCCTGGCGATCCTGGCCGCGATGGTGTTCATCGGCGTGTTTGTTGGTGCGGCGATGATCATGGTCGGCCTGGCGTGGAAGCTGCTGGCCTCGCGCAAGCCGGGTGCCGCGCGTCCGGTCGACCCGACCGTGGTCGAGGGCGAGTACCGCGTGGTGCGCAAGCCGGTGTTGCCGGTCTCGCGCTGACTTACGCCATCCGCGCCCGCTGACGGCGGGCGCCATGCGTTCTAGACTGCGGGCACGCCCTTTCTGGATGCCCGCATGTCCGATGTCTCCGATGTGATCCCTGCCGTAGCCCTGCCGCGTGTGCCGGTAGCCGGTGGCGGCAGTTTCCCCGTGCACCGCATCTACTGCGTCGGCCGCAACTTCGCCGACCACGCCCGCGAAATGGGCGCAGCGGTGCCGGCGGCCGATGACCGCGGCCGCCCGATGTTCTTCAGCAAGCCGGCCGATGCGATCGTGGTCGGCCACGACGATGCCATCCCCTACCCGCCGGCGACTGCCAACCTGCACCACGAAGTGGAACTGGTGGTGGCGATCGGCCGCGATGCACCTGCCGGTGAGCTGGCCGTGGCCGATGCCGATGCACTGGTCTACGGCTACGCCGTGGGCCTGGACCTGACCCGCCGCGACCTGCAGGCCGCCGCCAAGGACAAGGGCCACCCGTGGGACGCGGCCAAGGGCTTCGATGCCTCCGCGCCGATCAGCGAAATCGTCCACGCCGAGGAAGTGGGCGACCTGGCCGCGCTGAACCTGTCGCTGGAGGTCAACGGCGAGGTGCGCCAGCAGGCGCTGCTGGACCAGATGATCTGGAACGTGCCGGAGATCCTGCACGAGCTGTCCAAGCTGTGGCAGCTGCGTGCCGGCGACCTGGTGTTCATGGGCACCCCGTCCGGTGTGGCCGCACTGAAGCCCGGCGACCGCTTCAGTGCCCGCCTGGAAAACGTGGCCGAGCGCCACGGTGTGATCGCCGGCTGACATCACCTGCGCTACCCTGCGCGCTGTCCACTTCCCCCACCGGAGAAAAACAACAATGGGAATGCTCACCGAGTTCAAGGAATTCGCGATGCGCGGCAACGTCATCGACCTCGCCGTCGGCGTGGTGATCGGCGCGGCCTTCGGCAAGATCGTGACGGCGCTGGTCGAGAAGATCATCATGCCGCCGCTGGGCATGCTGATCGGCAAGGTGGATTTCTCGCAGCTGGCGTGGACGCTGTCGCCGGCCCGCATCGGGCCGGATGGCAAGGAGATTCCGGCGGTGGTGATCGGCTACGGCGACTTCATCAATACGCTGATCCAGTTCGTGATCGTGGCCTTCGCCATCTTCCTGGTGATCAAGGTGATCAACCGCCTGTCGCGCAAGAAGGAAGCGGCACCGGCAGCGCCGGCCGAGGAAGTGGTGCTGCTGCGCGAGATCCGCGACAGCCTGAAGAAATAAGGTGGTAGCGCCGGGCCATGCCCGGCGGGACGCCATCTTGCCGCTGCGCTCGCCGGGCATGGCCCGGCGCTACCGCAGAAGCAGGCGAAAGCCCCGCCCCGGCGGGGCTTTCGCTTTGCTGCATCTGGCGGAAAACAGCATCCGCGCCAGCCATGACCTCCCGCCCATGCGCCGGGCTGAACGACTGTTAAGCTCCAAGGCTTGGTCCCTTCCCGGAGCTGTCCATGCGTCGCCGCGTCCTTGCCATCGCATCCTCCCTCGCCCTGCTGGCCGCCCCGGCCTTCGCGGCGCCGCACACCACCACCCTGCCCCCGGCGTCGCTGGCCACCGCCGCACAGCTGCGCGACCAGGCGCTGGCCGATGACACCGGCTGGAAGGTGGTCGAATCGCTCACCACCGAAATCGGCCCGCGCATTGCCGGCAGCGAGGCTGACGCCCGTGCCGTGGCCTGGGCCGAGGCCAAGTTCAAGGCACTCGGTTTCGACAAAGTCTGGAAGGAGCCGGTGACCTTCCCGAAGTGGGAACGCCGCAGTGAGCACGCCGCAGTGACCGGCAAAAACCCGCAGCCGCTGCAGATCACCGCACTGGGCGGCAGCCCGGGCGGCACGGTGGAAGCGGAAGTGGTGCGCTTCGCCGACCTGGCCGCACTGCAGGCCGCACCGGCCGGTTCGCTGAAGGGCAAGATTGCCTTCGTCGATTACCAGATGCTGCCGTTCCGCGATGGTCGCGACTATGGCCGTGGCGGCGCGATCCGCAGCAAGGGCCCGTCCGAAGCGATCCGCAAGGGCGCAGTCGGTTTCCTGATGCGCTCGGCCGGTACCGACTCGCACCGCGTGCCGCACACCGGCATCACCCGTTTTGACGATGGCCTGACGCCGGTGCCGTCGGCGGCGCTGTCGGTGCCCGATGCCGACCAGCTGGCGCGCCTGCTGGCCCGTGGCAGCACTACGGTGAAGGTCGCGCTGGACTGCGGCTGGGATGGCACCGCCACCTCGTACAACGTGATCGGTGAGATCACCGGCCGCAGCCTGCCGAAGGAAGTGGTGGTGATTGGTGGTCACCTGGATTCATGGGACCTGGGCACCGGCGCGGTGGATGACGGCGCGGGCGTGGGCATCACCATGGCCGCAGGCCACCTGATCGGCCTGCTCAAGCAGGCGCCGAAGCGCACCATCCGTGTGGTCGCCTTCGCCAACGAAGAACAGGGCCTGTACGGCGGCAAGGCCTACGCCGAAGCGCACGCCAAGGACGTGGCCCTGCACCAGCTGGCTGCGGAGAGCGACTTCGGCGCCGGCCGCATCTACGCCTTCAATACCGGTTCGCCGAATCCGGAAGGCTCGCGCGAAGCGACCAAGCAGATTGCCGAGGTGATGAAGCCGCTGGGCATCGAGTACCAGGCCGACAAGGGTGGCCCGGGCCCGGACGTCGGCCCGCTGGCCGCCAAGGGCGGTGCGTGGGCATGGCTGGCGCAGGATGGTTCGGACTACTTCCACCTGCACCACACCGCCGACGACACGCTGGACAAGATCGATCCGAAGGCGCTGGCGCAGAACGTGGCTGCGTATACCGTGTTCGCGTACCTGGCGGCGGAGGCTGATGGCAACTTCGGCAGCGAAGCCAAGGCGACCACGCCACCGAACGAGTGATGCGGTAGCGCCGGGCCATGCCCGGCGAGCGAAGCGGCGGGAGCGGTGCGAACCAAGGTTCGCACCCACCACGGCAGATCCCGCATCGGTAACGCCGGGCCATGCCCGGCGAGTGAAGCGGCAGGAGCGGTGCGAACCAAGGTTCGCACCCACCAAGGCAGATTTCGCACCCACCGGGCGCCACTCAGCTGCGGCGGTTTGCCCACTGTGCCAGCAAAACCGCCGTGGCCGAGGCCACGTTGAGGCTTTCCACCGCACCACTGCCGGGAATCGAGACCTGCAGATCGCACTGGCTCGCCAGGCCACGGTCCATGCCTTCGCCTTCAGCGCCCATCACGTACACAAGCCGTTCCGGCAGGGACGCACGGAACACGTCGTCGCCACCATCAACGAGGGTCGCGGCCAGCCCGAAGCCGGCCGCACGCAGCTGTGCCATCGCCTCCGCGGTCTCCGGCAGCTGCACCAGCGGCACCGCCTCGGCACCGCCCTCGGCCACGCGTGCGGCGGCACCGGACAGCGCCAGCGTGCTGCCGGCCGGCAGCAGCAGCACCTTGACCCCGAAGTGTGCGGCCGAGCGCAGGATCGCGCCGAAGTTGTGCGGGTTGCCGACACCATCAAGCCACAACGCCAGCGCCGGACCTTCGCCCAGATCCGCCAGCCACTGCGCCAGCGGCACGACCGGCGCGCGCAGCACGTCGGCCACCAGGCCTTCGTGGTGCGTGGTAGCGGCCAGCTTGTTGAGATCGCCCTCTTCCACCACGCGATAGCCCACGCGGTTGGCCACGCACCACTTCAGCACCGGCTGCATGCGCGGAATCAGCGCGTCCACCAGGTACAGCTTGCGCAGCGCCTGCGGGCGCTTGGCGAACAGGGCCTGCACGGCGTTCCAGCCATACAGGCGCAGTTCGTCGTTGCCACGCCCCGGCGGTGGCGGGGTCCCGCCCTCACGCGGTGGCAGCGGGGTGGCCCGCGGCGGTCGCGACGACGGGCGGCGGGCGTTCTTCCAGGGATCATTCACTACGGGACAACTCCAGCTTGCGTTGACGCCAGAAATCGGCGTTCTTGATGCCCAGGGCATCGGGGTCGAAGATCGGATCGAGGCCGAGCTTCTTCTGTCGTTCGTAATCACGCAGGGCCAGCATGGCCGGCTTCTGGATGATGAGGATGGCAATGATGTTCAGCCAGGCCATCAGGCCCACGCCGATGTCACCCAGCGCCCAGGCCAGGGTGGCGTTATGGAACGCGCCGAACACCACCATGCCGATGATGCCCAGGCGCAGCAGCAGCACGGTCAGCGGGCGCTTCTTGTTGTGGTTCACATAGCTGAGGTTGGTCTCGGCCATGTAGTAGTACGCCATGATGGTGGTGAAGGCGAAGAAGAAGATGGCGATGGACACGAACGCCGAGCCCCAGCCCGGCAGCACGGCTTCAACGCCGGCCTGCGCGTAGCCTGCGCCTTCCGGGATGCCGGCCAGGCCCTGGAAGATCGGCGCGGCGCCGGGCACCGGCGAGTACACATTGTAGGTGCCGCTGGCCAGGATCAGGAACGCGGTGGCGGTGCACACCATCATGGTGTCGAAGTAGATGGCGAAGGCCTGCACGTAGCCCTGCTTGGCCGGGTGCGAGACTTCCGAGGCGGCTGCAGCATGCGGGCCCGAGCCCTGGCCGGCTTCGTTGGCGTAGATGCCGCGCTTGATGCCCCACTCCACTGCCAGGCCCATCATCGCGCCGAACGCGGCGTGGGTGCCGAAGGCGCTCTTGAAGATGATGCCGAACATTTCCGGCACGCGGTCGTAGTTGATGATCATGATGACGATGGCCATCAGGATGAAGCCGGCGGCCATGAACGGCACCACCACTTCGGCGAAGTTGGCGATGCGCTTGACGCCACCGAAGATCACCACGCCCAGCAGCAGCGCGACCACGATGCCGATGCCCAGCTTCAGCGCCTGCACCGACTCCATGCCGAAAGCCTGGCCATCGAGCGGACCGCACAGCGCGGTGCCACGGCAGGCGTTGATGATGCTGTCGGCGATGGCATTGGCCTGCACGCCCGGCATCAGGAAGCCGGCAGCGATGATCGTGGCGATGGCGAAGGCCAGCGCGTACCACTTCAGGCCCATGGCCTTTTCGATGTAATACGCCGGGCCACCGCGGTAGCGGCCTTCGGCGTCCTTGGTCTTGTAGATCTGCGCCAGGGTGCATTCCACATACGACGTGGACGCGCCGAGGAAGCCCATCACCCACATCCAGAAGATGGCACCGGGGCCGCCGAAGGCGATGGCGGTGGCCACGCCGGCGATGTTGCCGATGCCCATGCGGCCGGCCATCGACATGGCCAGGGCCTGGAACGAGGACACGCCAGCGTCGGATTTCTCACCCTTGACGGTGAGGCGGCACATCTCGACGAAACCACGGATCTGCATGAAGCGCGTGCGCAGGCTGAAGAACAGGCCGGCGGCCAGGCACATGAAGATCAGCGCCTTGCTCCAGATGATGCTGTTGATGAAATGTACGGTAGCTTCCACGCGCGCTCTCTCCAGTCGGCGGGTTGTAAGGACGTCCCGTCGGCTGGAGGGGACCGGTCGATTCTCCCTGATCGAAGGCCGCTGCGGTAGCGCTGTTTTGCAGGGCCGAGCCCATCCTCGGCTGCCGTCAGGGGCCCAAGCCGAGCATGGGATCGGCTCTACAGCGGCCAGCCCGCGCGCTCAGGGCAGCTGCGTGCGTACCCGGGCGAAGCGGCGCAGGTCGTGCAGCTCACCCCGCTTGTAGATCGCGCAGCGATCCGCGCCCTCTTCCTGGAAGCCGTTCTTTTCCAGCACCCGTGCCGAGCCGAGGTTGAAGTCGACCACCCCGGCCTGCAGCCTGAACAGGCGCAGTTCGTCCATCACCCACGGCGCGAACAGGCCGACCACGCGGGTCATCAGGCCCTGGCCCCAGTAGGCCTGGCCCAGCCAGTAGCCAAGTTCAGCCATATGACCGCGCTCGGCCACGCCCTGCTGGGCGCCGACACTGCCACAGGCCTGGCCGTCGATCTCGATGGCCAGGTTCAGGGTGCCGGGGGCCAGTACGCGGCCGGCGAGGAAGGCCTCGCCATCCCCGCGCGTGTACGGGTACGGGAAGCGATCACGCAGGCCCCGCGACACCTCGGCGTCGTTGGCATGGCGCAGCAGCGATTCCAGATCATCCGCGCGCCAGGGGCGCAGCTGGAAGCCATCGCCCCGCAGCAACGTGGTCGGATCAGGCATGGCCACCCACCGAGGGCGATTCCGCTTCCTGCTTCTCCAGCTCGCGTTTCACCGCTTCCGGCGAACGGGTGTACGGGGCCAGCCGCGCGTAGAACGCCGGCACCACGAACAGCGACAGGAAGGTCGAAAGGGTCACGCCGAAGATGATCACGATGCCGATCGTGCCACGGCTGGCCGAACCGGGGCCACCGGCCACCACCAGCGGGATCGCGCCGACCACGGTGGCGATCGAGGTCATCAGGATCGGGCGCAGGCGCACCATCGCCGATTCGATGATCGCCTCGCGCACGGTTCTTCCGTCGTCGCGCAGCTGGTTGGCGAATTCGACGATGAGGATGCCGTTCTTCGCGGCCAGGCCGACCAGCATGACGATGCCGATCTGGCTGAACAGGTTCACCGTGCCGCCACTCACCCACAGGCCGACCAGCGCACCGAGCACACCCAGCGGCACGGTCAGCATGATGGTGAGCGGGTGGATGAAGCTTTCGAACTGCGCGGCCAGCACCAGGTAGACCACCAGCAGGGCCATCGCGAAGGTCAGCAGCACTGCGCCACCGGCACTCTGGTACTCGCGCGATTCGCCCTTCCAGTTCACCTGCGCATACTGCGGCAGCTCTTCACGCGTGACCTGCTGCGCCCAGGCGATGGCCTCACCCAGCGGATACCCCGGCGCCAGGCCAGCGTTGATGGTGATCGAGCGCAGGCGGTTGAAGCGGTTCAAGGTGCCGGCCTCGGCCACTTCGCTCAGCGTGACCAGGTTGGACAGCGGCACCAGTTCGCCGGAAGTCGCGCGCACGCGGATCGCAGCCAGGTCGGCCGGGCTGGCGCGGCCGTCGCGACCGGCCTGCACGAGCACGTCGTACTCCTCGCCGTTGTCGACGAAGGTGGTGACGCGGCGCGAACCCATCATGGTTTCCAGCGCCGATCCGATCGCGGTGACCGGCACGCCGAGGTCGGCCGCGCGCTGGCGGTCGATGTTGACCCGCATCTGCGGCCGCGTTTCCTTGTAGTCCGAGTCCGGGCCGACCAGGCCGGGATTGTCGGCCATGCGCAGCAGGATGCGGTCGCGCCACTGCGCGATCTCGGCGTACTCCGGCCCGCCCAGCACGATCTGGAACGGCTGCCCGCCGCTGCGCACCAGGCCACCACCGACCTGGGTACGCACGCGCACGCCGCGGATGGTGTCCAGTTCCTTCTGCAGCTCATTGGCCACATCCGGCGTGCCCTCGCTACGCTGGCGCCACGGCTGCAGGAAGATGCTGACGCGGCCGGTGTGCATTTCCTCGCTGGCGCCCCAGCCGCCCGGCACGCGCGGGTTGGCACGCACGATGGGTTTGTCCGGGCCGACATGCGGTGCCAGCATCGCTTCCACCTGCTGCACCTGCTGCACGGTGTAGTCGTAGCCGGCGCCCTCCGGGCCGTCGATCATGATCTGGAACGAACCGCGGTCTTCGGCTGGCGCCAGCTCCGACGGCAGCAGCTTGAGCAGGCCCCAGCTGGCAGCCAGTGCGGCCACCATCACCAGCAGGTAGATCCAGGTGCGGTCGACATGGTGGTCGAGCACGCGGCCATAGCCCGAGGCCAGGCGCTCCAGATTGCGGTTGATGAAGCCATGCAGGCCACGCGGTGCCTGTCCGGTATGCGGCTTGAGCAGCTTGGAGGCCATCATCGGCGTCAGCGTCAGCGCTACGAATGCGGACAGCGCCACCGCCGCCGCCAGCGCCACCGCCAGTTCGCGGAACAGGCGCCCGGTATTGCCTTCCAGGAAACCGACCGGCAGGAACACCGCCACCAGCACGGCGGTGGTGGCGATCACCGCGAAGGCAACCTGCGTGGTACCGCGTTTGGAGGCCACCAGTGGGGGCTCGCCCAGGTCGATGCGGCGCTGCACGTTTTCCACCACCACGATCGCATCGTCCACCACCAGACCGATGCACAGCACCAGTGCCAACAGGGTCAGCAGGTTGATCGAGAAGTCGAACGCATACAGTGCGATGAACGCAGCCACCAGGCAGACCGGCACGGTCACCGCCGGAATCAGTGCGGCACGGAAGCTGCCGAGGAACAGCCAGATCACCGCCAGCACCAGGATCATCGCCTCCACCAGCGTGGCGTAGACGCGGTCCACGGCGGCTTCGATGAAGGTGGTGTTGTCGAACGCAACAAAGATCTGCGTGCCCTTGGGCAGCGACAGCGCCACCCGCTCGGCTTCAGCGCGCGCGGTGCGCGCCACGTCCAGCGAGTTGGCGGTGGAGGTCTTGACGATACCCAGGCCGATGCCCGGCTCGCCGTTACTGCGGTAGTAGGCGCGGCGCTCGGCCGAGGCCAGTTCGATCTTCGCCACGTCGCCCATGCGCACCACGTAGCCATCGCGGCCCTTGCCCAGCGGGATGGTCGCGAAGTCTTCCGGCTTGATGTAGTTGCGCTCCACGCGCAGGGTGAAATCGCGGTCGGTCGACTCGATGCGGCCGGCCGGCAGTTCCACGTTCTCGTTGCGCAGTGCGGTTTCCACGTCGCCGGTGGTCAGCCCACGTGCGGCCAGCTGGTCGCGGTCCAGCCAGATGCGCATCGCGTAGCGCTGGCGGCCGCCGATGCGGACCTGGGCCACGCCGTCGAGGCTGGAGAAGCGGTCGACCACGTAGCGGTCGGCGTAGTCGCTCAGTTCCAGCGTGTCCATGGTCGAGGAGACCATGTTGAACCAGATGATTGGATCGGCATCGCTTTCGACCTTGGCGATTTCCGGCGGCCGCGCTTCTTCCGGCATGCGGTCGGCGACACGGCTGACCGCATCGCGCACGTCATTGGCCGCCGCTTCGATATCGCGGTTGGAAGTGAACTCGATGCTGACCTGCGAGCGGCCGTTGGTGCTGCGCGCATTGATCGTATCGATGCCTTCGATGCCAGCCAGTGCATCTTCCAGAACCTGGGTGATGCGGCTTTCGATGACCGCCGCCGAGGCGCCGGTGTAGTCCACCGACACCGACACGATCGGCGGATCGATGGCGGGCAGTTCGCGCAGGGTCAGGCGGGTGAAGGACATCACGCCCAGCACCAGCAACAGCAGGCTCATCACCACGGCGAACACCGGCCGCTGGATGGAGATGTCGGACAGCTTCATCCGCCGTGGCCCTCTGCCGCGACAGGCGCCGGCGCGTCAGCCGGCTTCGCACCGCTGGCCGGTGCCGCATCCTTGGCCGCGACCTTCAGGCCCGGGCGCAGCTTGCCGGTGCCATCGACCACGATGCGCTGGCCCGCTTCCAGGCCCTGCTTGATCTCGACCACGCCGGCACGGCGTGCGCCGGTGATCACGTCCACGCGCTCGACGCTGTCGTCGGCGGTGATGCGGTACACGAAGGTATCGCGACCGACCTGCACCACGGCGATTTCCGGAATCACCAGCGCCGGGCGCTCGGGGTGGAACAGGCGCACGTCCAGCAGCATGCCCGGGCGCAGGGCATGGTCACCGTTGGCGAAGTCGGCACGCACGGTCACCGCGCGGGTGGCCGGATCGATGCGTGCGTCGATGGTGCTGACCACGCCCTCGAAAGTACGGCCCGGCCACGCCACGCTGGTGGCACTGACCTTGTCACCGACGCCCAGCGCGGCCAGCTCCACTTCTGGCGCCTGGAAATCGATGTGCATGTGCTCGATGTCATCGAGCGTGGCGATCACCGTGGTCGGCGTCAGCAGCGTGCCCGGGCTGACCTGGCGGATGCCGAGCACACCGGCGAACGGCGCACGCACGCGACGGTCACCGATGTCCGACTGCATCTGCGCCACACGCGCCTCGGCGGCATCGCGGATCGACTTCTGCGTATCCAGCGTGGCGCTGGACACCAGCCGCTGCGCGGCCAGCTCGCGCTGGCGCTTGTACAGCTGGTCGGCCTCATGGAAGGTGGCCTGCGCCTGCACCAGCGCGGCCTCCTGGGCCTGCCCGCGCAGGGTTACGATCGGCGCACCGGCAGCAACATGCTGGCCGCTTTCGAAGTGCACCTTCTCGACGATCTCGCTGACCTTGGCGGTGACGCTGATGGATTCGCGCGCCTTGGCCGTACCCAGTGCCTGCAGCGTGTCGTTCCACTGCGTGGACTGCACGACCTGGGCGGTGACCGGCACCGCTTCTCCCTGCCGACGGGCGGCGGCCTCCTGTTTGCCCGCGCACCCGGCCAGCACGGCCAGGCAGAGGCCAAGGGCCAGGGTCGAAGCGATGCGAGCCAACATGAACGGTCCTGAGTGATCCACGGCCGCCGAGTGTAGGCAAGCGCCCGCAGAAGCGATATGTGCCAAGCGTTTACCGGCGTGGAACCGGCGTCGCGATAGCGCCGTGAACCCGTTCCGTGCAAGGCTGGCAGCAGCGGTGTCGGCATGTGTCGAGGTGTATCCAGCCGTGCACCGCAGGCGTTGCCATCGTAGAGTCGAAGCTGCCCGGCAGAGGGCGTCGGGCGGGGACGGATCCTGGCGGGGATCCGGCCCCGGTTTTTTTCACCCGGCGGATCAGTACCGGTAGTTCACCTTCATCCACAGGCTGCGGCCCGGCTCGTTGATGCGCACCGGATCGGCCGGGAAACCGAAGTCGGCGCTGCCGGCCAGATTCAGGTGCTCGCTGTAGGCGCGGTCGAACAGGTTGTCGACGCCCGCACTGAGCTGCAGCTGCGAACTGAAGCGGTAGGCTGCGTTGAGCCCGAAGGTGGCGAAGCCGGCACTCGGCCCCAGGTCCTGCGCGACCACATTGCCCTGGCCATCGGCGACGCGATGCTGGTGGGTCACCGCGCGCAGCAGCGCACCGGCACTCCAGCGCTCGCCTTCCCAGTTCGCGCTCAGGCGTGCTTCCAGCGGTGGCATCTGCGGCAACGGACGCTGCTGGTCGCGGTTCTCGCCCCAGGCATAGGCCAGCGTGCCACCCAGCTTCCACTGCTCGGCCAGGCTCACTTCCAGCCCGGCTTCGGCACCGGCGATGCGCGCATCGACGTTGCGGGCCTGGCTCATGCCCATCATGCCGCTGCCGTGGTAGGTGAACAGGATGTAGTCCTGGATCTGCCCGGCGTACGCCGAAACCCACACCTGCACGCGCGGCCCCTCGTACTGCAGGCCGACGTCGAGCTGGGTGGTGCGCTCGGGCTGCACGCCGGTGAACGCGTTCACTGCACCGGCCGGGCCATGGTTGGGCGAGAACAGCTCCCAGTAGTCGGGCATGCGCTCACTGTGACCGAGGCCGGCGTACCAGGTCAGGCCATCGGCCAGGTCCTGCTCGTAACGCAGGAAACCGCTGCCGAGCCATTCCTTGCGCGTCTGCCCGGCGCTTGGATTGGGCCGGTTGCCCATCATGCCGCGGATCGATTGCCGCTCATCGCGGGCGCTGGCACGGTCGATGCGAAGGCCACTGATCCAGCGCTGGTCGGTGCCGGCGCCCAGGGTCAACTCGGTGAACACGCCGTAGCGGCGGAAGTTGGCATCGGTCTCCCAGGCGGCCTGGCGGTAGGTGTCGCGGCCCATGCCCATGCGGCCACGATGGCGGCTGTCTTCGCCATCCACACCGGCCACCAGCTGCACGTCCTGCCAGCGCCACTCGGAACTGACCCGGCCGCCCTGGGTACGGCGGTCCACGTTCGAGGCCATCGGCATCGGCATCATGCTGTGCGGGTTCGGCGTGCGCAGCGTGTAGTTGTCCATCACGTGGTCGGCTTCGTTGTAGTACACGTTGGCCTGCAACGTATCCCACGCACCGGGCAGGTTGCGCTTCTCGAAGCGCGCGGCATAACTGGTGCGTTCGAACGCAGCACCGTCCATGCCGCGCCCGGCGTAGCGCGCGATGGCATCGCCGACACCGGCGGAGATTTCCAGCAGCGTGTCGGCATCCGGCGTCCAGCCAATGGCCACGTCACCGTTCCACTTGCGCCACTTCGACGGCACCACATCACCGTGGCCGTCCTTGTAGTCATCGGCCTCGGAACGGTTGCCGCTGGCGCGCACGTAGCCGGTCGGATGGCCCAGGGTCAGGTCCAGCACCTGGTCATTGCGGTTGCGCGAACCAGCCAGCGCACTGGCATCGGCACGCAGCCCCGGTTCGTCGAAGCGCGGCGTATCGCGCTCGAAACGGACGGTGCCGGCCGAGGCTCCCGCACCCCAGCGCACGCTCTGCGGCCCCTTGATGATGGTCAGCCGGTCGAAGCTCTCCGGTGCGATGTAGGACAGCGGGTTGTCCATGCGCGACGGGCAGGCACCGATCAGGTTGCCATCGTTGCTGAGGATGTTCAGCCGCGAACCGAACATGCCGCGCAGCACCGGGTCGCCGTTGGTGCCGCCATTGCGGATGGCGGAGAAGCCGGGGACGGTCTTCAGGTAATCGGCACCGTCGCTGGCCGGCACAGGCTGCCGCGGCAGGCGCGGATCGGTCACCCAGTGCAGCGGCGAGGACGGTGCGGCGGCGGTGACCACCATCGTGTCGAGGGTGCGCGCCTGCTCGGCAGGCGCAGCATGGGCCAGTGACGCGGCCACGGCCAGGCCCAGGGCAACCGGCAGGCGCGCGCAGGCGCCCGCGGGGCGGGAAGTCATTTTCATCGGAACAGCTCCAAAGTACGCACGCGCGCACGGCGCCCGGTCAGGCGTCGTGCGGCAGATTCGATAGGGACATCAGCGGACGATGGCGGGGCGCGGTGGCCCACGAGCGGCGTGCGCCGGCCAACGCAGTGCCGGCAGCACCTGTTGCGACCACGGGAACACCAGGCGCGGCCGCCACAGCAGCGGCAACAGCAGCACCAGCACTGCAAGCCACGGCAGCAGGCGCATGGCCAGCACGCAGTATTCGCAGGCTTCGCCGTGCATGGCGTGGGGGTCGGCGGGGCGGTTGGGCGCTGCCGGCGCAGCACCGTGCCGATCGTGCCCGGCCATGGTCATGCCGTGCATGTCATGGCCCATGGCGGCGTGGTCCATGCCTGCCATCGCGGCGTACTCCATCGGCGGCGCCTGCAGCGCGCGGCTGACCAGTGGCGCAAGCACCATCAACAGCGTCGCCAGGACGGCGAGCTGGAGCAGAAGGCGCTGCGGGCGGGACAGGCGGGTCACCCCGCTAGTGTAGATGCGGGTCCAGGGTTGCTCGTGCGACGAACGGTCGCAGGAGAGGGTTTATCGGCAGGGCTTGCAGCCCTGCACCCGCTGAATCAACGTCAACGTCAACGTCAAAAGCGGGCAATCCGTGGGATGGCGGGGTGGGTCCGGTTGCGGGAGACGCCGTAAACCCGTCCCTGGGGGCTTGGCCGCGGCATCCATGCCGCGGACACTCCCGCAACCGGACCCACCCCGCCTTCGACAGATTTCTGCGATCTGTCGTAGATCCACGCCATGCGTGGATGAATCTCCATCGGAATCGAATATTTCGAATTGGAATCGAAAAGAATCCACGCATGGCGTGGATCTACCGTGTCGACCAAGGTCGACACCTACCAACAGCCATCGGAATCTGTCAGAGGTGGAGCGGTGTGGG
>NZ_JAOCEW010000005.1:0-172265 GCF_029841665.1 Stenotrophomonas sp. GD03819 | reverse complement strand
ACCCTCCCCGCCATCCCAGAGGAAACACGCTTCTGCTGTTGCTGTTGCTGTTGAGGTTGCCGGCCAGCGGCCGGCGCTACAGCAGGTGCAGGGCTGCAAGCCCTGCCGATCAACACCCTGCTTACGAACGACTGACGTGACGCTCATGCGCCATGCGCGAGGCTGTCCGCTTGGCTGTTCGTGTGGAGGTAGCAACGGTGCACTGGCAAAGCGCACAGGCATATGCATGGCCGCTGGGTCTGGCGGCGTTGGTGGGCGGCATCGGCGCGTGGCTGATCCTGTGGATCTATCACCGGCTGAAAGGGCGTGATCGCCGGCGTGCGCGCATCGGTCGTGTGCTCGGGCTACCGATGGCCACTGCATGGCCGCTGCTGCTGTTGATTCCCGCGTTGCAGGCCACACCGCTGCAGGATCCGTTGCTGGGCAATCTGCAGCATGTGCTGCACATCGCGCTGACCGCGTGCTTCATCTGGTTGCTTGTACGCGCGGTGGCGGCCGGTGAGCGCGCGATCCTGCGCAGCCATCCCATCGATGTCTCCGATAACCTGGAGGCGCGCCGCATCCAGACGCAGACGCGGGTGCTCAGTCGTGTGCTGATGGGCGGCATCGTCGTGCTGGGCGCGTCGTTGGTGCTGCTGACCTTCCCGATGGTGCAGAAGATCGGTACCGCGCTGCTGGCCTCGGCGGGCCTGATCGGTCTGGTGGCCGGTATCGCGGCCAAGCCGGTGTTCGGCAACCTGATCGCTGGCCTGCAGATTGCAGTGACGCAGCCGATCCGCCTGGATGACGTGGTGATCGTCGAAGGCGAATGGGGCCGCATCGAGGAGATCGGCAGCAGTTACGTGGTGGTGCGCATCTGGGATGAGCGGCGGATGGTGGTGCCGTTGACCTGGTTCATCGAGAACCCGTTCCAGAACTGGACGCGGCGCAGTGCCGATCTGCTCGGCACTGCGTTTCTATGGCTGGACTACCGGGCGCCGATCACGGCGATCCGCGCCGAACTGGAGCGCATCTGTCGTGGCGAAGCGCTGTGGGATGGCCGGGTCTGCGTGACCCAGGTGACCGAGACCAGCGAGCGTGCGATCCAGGTGCGACTGCTGGTCAGCGCGCGCAGCTCCGGTGATGCCTTCGACCTGCGTTGCCTGGTGCGCGAGCGCATGCTCGACTTCCTCGCGCGTGAGCATCCGCAGTCGCTGCCGCAGGTGCGTGCGCGGCTGCAACACGAAGACGAGCTGGATATGCCGCGCGGCCCACGTGCGCGCACCGCGGATGTGCGTTCGCCTGGCGCGGAGGATGGTGAAGCGGCGATCGTGCCGGCGGAGCCTGACCAGCCTCTGTAGAGCCGGGCCATGCTCGGCCGCTTTCGATTTTCCGGTGAAGCCGAGCGTGGGCTCGGCTCTACAGAAACACGATCACGGCTCGCCGGCGTCGATCAATGCATCGGTATCGAAGTGCGGCGGGCGCCGTGCGCGCGTGCGCTGCTCGTAGGCGTAGGCCATTTCGATCAGCTTCGGTTCGCTCCAGGCGGTGCCCATGAACAGCAGGCCGACCGGCAGGCCATCGATCTGGCCCATCGGCACGGTCAGGCTGGGGTAACCAGCGACGGCGGCCGCGCTGTAGCTCTCGCCGGGGAAGTCGTCGCCTTCGCTGCGGATCGGCCACGCCACACCGGTGGTGGGTGCGACCAGCGCGTCGAGCTGGTGGGCGGCGAGGGCGGCGTCGATGCCTTCCGGGCCGGCCAGGCGGCGCGCATCGCTGCGCGCGCGGATGTAGGCCGGGTCGGCCAGGCCAGCAGTGGCATCGGCCTCCACCAGCAGCTCCTGGCCGAACAGGCCCAGTTCCTGCTTGCTGTGCGCCTGGTTGAAGGCAATCAGGTCGGCCAGGCTGCGCAACGGCGCGCGGTGGGTGCTGAAGTAGCGCTCCAGCCCGGCCTTGAATTCGTACAGCAGCAGCGTGCGCTCGGCTTCGGCCCAGGCGCCCTGGTTGGGCAACTCGACGGGGACCACGACGGCACCAGCGCGACGCAGCTCGGTCGCTGCCTGATCGATCAGCGGCGGCATGCCGCGGTACTTCAGCAGCGGCGTCTGCAGCAGGCCGATGCGTTTGCCGCGCAGGCCCTGCGGGTCCAGGCGTGCGGTGTAGTCGTAGACCGCGCGGCCGGGCATGGTCGCGGTGGCCGGGTCGGCATCATCGCGGCCGGCGATCGCGGTCAGCACGGCGGCAGCGTCGGCGACGCTGCGTGCCATCGGCCCGGCAGTGTCCTGGCTGAAGGAGATCGGGATGATGCCGTCGCGGCTGACCAGGCCGACGGTTGGCTTCAGGCCGACCACGCCGTTGATCGCCGCCGGGCAGACGATGCTGCCATCGGTCTCGGTACCGATCGCCACGCTGGCGAGGTTGGCGGCCACGGCCACCGCGCTGCCGCTGCTGGAGCCACAGGGCGAATGACTCAGCCGATAGGGATTGCGGGTCTGGCCACCGCGTGCGCTCCAGCCGGAGATGGAATCATTGCCGCGGAAATTGGCCCATTCGCTCAGATTGGTCTTGCCCAGCACCACCGCACCGGCTTCGCGCAGCCGGCGCACCAGGTAGGCATCGTCCGGACGGAAGCCCTGCAGGGCCAGTGAGCCGGCGCTGGTGGCCATCGGCGCGGCGTTGATGTTGTCCTTCAGCAGCAGCGGGATGCCATGCAGCGGGCCGCGCAGGCGTCCTTCGCGGCGCTCGCGGTCGCGAGCGGCGGCTTCCTTCAGGGCATCGGGGTTGAGCTCGATCACTGCGCGCAGGCGCGGCCCGGTGCGGTCCAGGGCGGCGATGCGCTGCAGGTAGGCCTGGGTCAGGGTGGTGCTGTCCAGTTCACCGGCGGACATCCGCGCCTGCAGGTCGGCAACATCGGTTTCGGCGTACGGGAACGGCACGTTGCGGCTCGCAGGTTCGGCCGCATGCGCGCTGGGCGTGGCCGGGCTGCAGCCAGCCGAAAGCAGCGCCGGCAGCGCGGCGAGCAGGCAGGTCAGCAGAGGCGGCAAGGACGGGCGCATGGGGCGGCTTGGTCGGCTCCAATCCCCAGTGTAGCGGGTGCTCAGCGGTGACGCTTGCGCAGGTCGCGGGCGAGGACGTAGACCACGATCAGGTTGATCGCCAGGATCGTCCACGACGGCCAGCCGGGATGGCGGATGATCGCGAAGATGTCGAACGGCAGGTACAGGGCGGCGGTCAGGCAGCCCAGCCAGGAAGCCCAGGCCTTGGCCCGCCACAGGCCCCAGGCCTCAACCAGGTGCAGCAGGCCGTAGCCGATCATCCCCGCCGCGGCCAGGTGGACCGCGTCGGGGCTGATCATGTGCAGCAGCGAGGGCAGGGTGCCATGGTCCGGATCCAGGCTGAAACGCCGGATCAGGGCCATGATGCCGTGCCGTAGCGGCTGCGGTCCGAGCACTTCCAGCCCGGTGGCGGCCAACAGCGCCAGCATCGCCTTGCTCGCTTCGAGCAGGGCGATGACATGGAGACCCGGATGCCGGTGTGGATCCGGGTTGTAGCCGCTCTGGTTCACGGGGTGCTGGCTCAGCCGCCGCGCGAAGCCTTCTTGCGGTCGCTTTCGGTCAGGAACTTCTTGCGCAGACGGATCTCCTTCGGGGTGATCTCGACCAGCTCGTCGTCTTCGATGAAGTCCAGGGCCTGTTCCAGCGAGTACTTGATCGCCGGGGTCAGCTGGATCGCATCGTCCTTGCCCGAAGCGCGCATGTTGGTCAGCGGCTTGGTCTTGATCGCGTTGACGGTCAGGTCGTTGTCCTTGGAGTGGATGCCGACCAGCTGACCTTCATACACGTTGTCGCCTTCAGCTGCGAACAGCTTGCCGCGTTCCTGCAGCGGGCCCAGCGAGTAGGCCGGCGTGGTGCCCGGCGCATTGGCGATCATCACGCCGTTGATGCGCTTGGCAATCGCGCCCTGTTCCTTCGGACCGTAGTGGTCGAACACGTGGAACAGCAGGCCCGAACCCTGGGTCAGGGTCTTGAACTCGTTCTGGAAGCCGATCAGGCCACGGGCCGGGATCGAGTATTCCAGGCGCACGCGGCCCTTGCCGTCCGATTCCATGTTCTTCAGCTGGCCCTTGCGGGTGCCCAGCTTTTCCATCACGCCGCCCTGGTGGATTTCTTCGATGTCCACCACCAGCTGCTCGATCGGCTCCATCATCTGGCCGTCGATTTCCTTGATGATCACTTCCGGGCGCGACACGGCCAGCTCGTAGCCTTCGCGACGCATGTTCTCGATCAGCACCGACAGGTGCAGTTCGCCACGGCCGGAGACCAGGAACTTGTCAGCGTCTTCCAGCTGCTCGACCTTCAGGGCCACGTTGTGGACCTTTTCACGGTCCAGGCGGTCCTTGATCTGGCGGCTGGTCAGGAACTTGCCACCGGACAGGTCCTTGTTGCCGGCGAACGGCGAGTTGTTGACCTGGAAGGTCATCGAGATGGTCGGCTCGTCGACGGTCAGCGCCGGCAGGGCTTCCGGGAAGTCCGGCGCGCAGATGGTGTCGGAGATGGTCAGCTCCTGGATGCCGGAGATGGCCACGATGTCGCCGGCCTCGGCCGAATCCTGCTCGATGCGCTCCAGGCCCATGAAGCCCAGCACCTGCAGCACCTTGCCGTTGCGCTTCTTGCCTTCACGGTCGATGACCGCGACCTGCATGTTCTTCTTCAGGGTGCCGCGCTGGATGCGGCCGATGCCGATCACGCCCACGAAGTTGTTGTAGTCCAGCTGGCTGATGCGCATCTGGAACGGGCCTTCCGGGTCCACTTCCGGACGCGGCGCGTGCTGCATGATCGCTTCGTACAGCGGGGTCATGTCGCCGTCGCGCACGGTGTCTTCCAGGCCGGCGTAGCCGTTCAGGCCCGAGGCGTAGACGATCGGGAAGTCCAGCTGCTCGTTGGTCGCGCCGAGCTTGTCGAACAGGTCGAAGACCTGGTCGATCACCCATTCCGGACGGGCGCCCGGACGGTCGACCTTGTTGACCACGACGATCGGCTTGAAGCCCATCGCGAAGGCCTTCTGGGTCACGAAGCGGGTCTGCGGCATCGGGCCGTCCATCGCATCGACCAGGATCAGCACGGTGTCGACCATCGACAGCACGCGCTCGACCTCACCACCGAAGTCGGCGTGGCCGGGGGTGTCGACGATGTTGATCCGGTTCTTGATGCCGGTCTTCTTGTCTTCCCAGGTGATGGCGGTGTTCTTGGCCAGGATGGTGATGCCGCGTTCCTTTTCCTGGTCGTTGCTGTCCATCACGCGCTCGGCGAGGACGGTGCGCTCGGACAGGGTGCCGGACTGCTTCAGCAGCTGGTCGACCAGGGTGGTCTTGCCATGGTCGACGTGGGCGACGATGGCGATGTTGCGAAGATTTTCGATGGACATACGAAAGGGGGCCAGTCGGCGCCGGATTTGGAAAAAGAAGTCCAACATTATACGTCGAACTTGACGATTCGCGAAAAGGTGGATTTCACGCCGGTCATGGGGCCCATTCAGCTGGCTGTCCGCAGCGGCGGCCGAGGCCGCCAGGACCGTCGTGTGGGGCTCCCCCGCCGGCGGCTGAAGCCCGGATCTGCGCCCATGGTCGAAGCCGCCGCCGCCACGAGGCAGGTGTAAACTAGGTGGCTAGACGCGTTCCCCTCTGCATCAAGGATCTTCATGTCCCTCATCGCCACTTTCGACACCACCCAGGGCCCGATCAAGGTCGAGCTGTTCGCCGACAAGGCGCCGCTGACCGTGGCCAACTTCGTGAACCTGGTCAAGCACGGTTTCTATGACGGCCTGATCTTCCACCGCGTGATCGCCGACTTCATGATCCAGGGCGGCTGCCCGCAGGGTCGTGGCACCGGCGGCCCGGGCTACAAGTTCGAAGACGAGAAGAATGGCGTGAAGCACGAGGTCGGCTCGCTGTCGATGGCCAACGCCGGCCCGAACACCAACGGCAGCCAGTTCTTCATCACCCACATCAAGACCGACTGGCTGGATGGCCGCCACACCGTCTTCGGCAAGGTCCTGGAAGGCCAGGCCATCGTCGATTCGGTCAAGCAGGGCGACGTGATCCATTCGATCACCCTGGAAGGCGACGTCGACGCCGTGCTGGCCGCCCAGGCCGAGCGCGTCGCGGAGTGGAACAAGCACCTCGCCGCCTGACCCCCCTTCGAGACGGCCACCCACGGGTGGCCGTTTCCCTGTTCCCCGCCGCCCGCCAGGCCAGCGTGGCCACGCCCGCGGCGTCCCATCAAACGCTTGCAAGCAAGAGGAAACCCCCATGAAAGCACCCGTTCGTGTTGCCGTGACCGGCGCCGCCGGCCAGATCGGTTATGCCCTGCTGTTCCGCATCGCCTCCGGCGAAATGCTGGGCAAGGACCAGCCGGTCATCCTGCAGCTGCTGGAACTGCCGGTCGACAAGGCCCAGGCCGCCCTGAAGGGCGTGATGATGGAGCTGGAAGACTGCGCCTTCCCGCTGCTGGCCGGCATGGTCGGCACCGATGACGCCGAAGTCGCGTTCAAGGACGCCGACATCGCCCTGCTGGTCGGCGCACGTCCGCGTGGCCCGGGCATGGAGCGCAAGGACCTGCTGCTGGAAAACGCCAAGATCTTCACCGCCCAGGGCGCAGCGCTGAACAAGGTCGCCAGCCGTGACGTGAAGGTGCTGGTGGTCGGCAACCCGGCCAACACCAACGCCTACATCGCCATGAAGTCGGCGCCGGACCTGAAGCCGGAAAACTTCACCGCCATGCTGCGCCTGGACCACAACCGCGCGCTGAGCCAGCTGTCGACCAAGCTGGGCAAGCCGGTCGGTGGCATGGAGAAGCTGGTCGTGTGGGGCAACCACAGCCCGACCATGTACCCGGATTACCGTTTCGCCACCGCCGATGGCGCATCGATCGCCGATGCGATCAACGACCAGGAGTGGAACGCCAACACCTTCATCCCGACCGTGGGCAAGCGCGGCGCGGCGATCATCGAAGCCCGTGGCTCGTCCTCGGCTGCTTCGGCCGCCAACGCTGCCATCGACCATGTGCGTGACTGGGTGCTGGGCAGCAACGGCAAGTGGGTCACCATGGGCGTGCCGTCCGACGGTTCCTACGGCATTCCGGAAGGCGTGATCTTCGGCTTTGCAGTGACCACCGAGAACGGCAAGTACACCCTGGTGAAGGATCTGCCGATCGACGACTTCAGCCAGAAGTACATCGACAAGACCCTGGCCGAGCTGGAAGAAGAGCGCGCCGGCGTCGCCCACCTGCTGGGCTGATGCAGGCGGTACCGGCCACGGCCGGTACCTCCACCGCGATGGTGGGTACCGACCGTTGGTCGGTACGCTCACCGCAGAAGACGGGGAGGCTTCGGCTTCCCCGTTTTCATTTGGAATTCCTGGAATCGCATGATCCACCTGCACTACATCGACGACGCGCTGCTGGTGGCCGAGAAGCCGGCCGGCCTGCTGTCCGTGCCCGGCCGCAGCGCCGAGAACCAGGACTGCGTGGTCGCGCGCCTGCAGGCGCTGTACCCGGATGCGTTGACGGTGCATCGGCTGGATCAGGTCACCTCCGGCCTGCTGCTGCACGCGCGAGGCAAGGAGATGCAGGCCGCATTGTCGATGCAGTTCGAGCAGCGCCAGGTCGGCAAGCGCTACGAAGCCGTGGTGCAGGGAGTGCTCGAAGGTGATGCCGGCGAAGTGGACCTGCCGTTGATCGTGGACTGGCCGAACCGGCCGAAGCAGATGGTCGACCATGAGCGCGGCAAGCCGGCGCTGACGCGTTGGCGCGTGTTGGCTCGTGATGTTGAAGCGCAGCGCACGCGCGTGGAACTGGAACCGATCACCGGCCGCAGCCATCAGCTGCGCCTGCACATGGCCAGCCTTGGCCATCCGATCGTCGGCGATGTGCTGTATGACGCGGCACCGGCGCAACGCGTGCATCTGCATGCGCGCAGCCTGCGGTTTACGCATCCGCTGACGGGCGAGGCGCTCGCGTTCGAGTCCGCGGCTCCGTTCTAGGGGCCGGCAGGGCTTGCAGCCCTGCACCTGCCGAAGCTTTCAGGCAACAGCAACAGCAACGTCAAAAACTAAAGCGGCATTCCGCGGGATGGCGGGGCACTGTGGGTGTGCGGGGACTCCATGAACCCATCCATGGGGGCTTGGTCGCGGCATCCATGCCGCTCACACCCCGCACACCCACAGTGCCCCGCCTTCGACAGATTTCCGTGGTCGTTGGTAGGTGTCGACCTTGGTCGACACATCTGTCAGAAATCGAATCGAATGGAATTCATCCGCGCATGGCGTGGATCGAGCGTGTCGACCAAGGTCGACACCCACCAAGAGCAGGCAATGCCAGCCCGAAAGATTGCGGGGAACTGTCGAAGGCGGGGTGGGTCCGGTTGCGGGGGCGTGAGCCGCATGGATGCGGCGACCGAGCCTCCATGGACGGATTCACGGCTTCCCCCGCAACCGGACCCGCCCCGCCATCCCCGGTAAGCCAGCTTCTGCTGTTGCTTCGGCTTCTGCAGGTGCAGGGCTGCAAGCCCTGCAGAACAAACCCCACCCCCTACCAAGGTAGGGCGGCCCGCTCGCCAGCGCCGGACTATCCTCGAACCCATGACTTTGTCTGGGAGGGCTGCGTCATGAACTACGAGGAAACCTACCGTCGCTCGATCGACGAGCCGGAGGCCTTCTGGGGCGAGGAAGCCAAGCGCATCCATTGGCACAAACCGCCACAGCAGGTGCTCGACTACAGCAACCCGCCGTTCCGGCGCTGGTTCGTCGGTGGTGAAACCAATCTCTGCTACAACGCCGTGGATCGCCACCTGGCCGAGCGCGCCGACCAGCTCGCGCTGGTCGCTATCTCCACCGAAACCAACAGCACGCGTGAGATCACCTATCGCCAGCTGTATCGCGAAGTGAACGACTTCGCCGCCGCGCTCAAGCACCTCGGCGTCGGTCACGGTGACCGCGTGGTGATCTACATGCCGAACATGGCCGAAGCCGTGTTCGCGATGCTGGCCTGCGCGCGCATCGGTGCGGTGCACTCGGTGGTGTTTGGTGGCTTCGCCGCGCACAACCTGGCGCTGCGCATCGACGATGCGAAGCCCAGGCTGCTCATCGCCGCCGATGCCGGCATGCGTGGTGGCAAGCTGATTCCGTACAAGCCGATGGTCGACGCCGCCTGCGCCGAAGCGGCTTCGCCGCCACCGCATGTGCTGATCGTGTCGCGTGGGCTGGATGCAGCCGAACCACGCGTGCCGGGCCGTGATGTGGAGTACGCTACGCTGCGTGCGCAGATCGGGGAAGTCGATGTGCCGGTGCAATGGCTGGAAGCAAGCGAACCGAGCTACCTGCTGTACACCTCCGGCACCACCGGCAAGCCGAAGGGCGTGCAGCGTGATGTCGGTGGCTATGCCGTGGCGATGGCGCAGTCGATGGAGACGGTATTCGACTGCAAGCCTGGCCAGGTGATGTTTTCCACCTCTGATGTCGGCTGGGCTGTCGGTCATTCCTACAATGTGTACGGCCCGCTGATCGGTGGTTGCACCTCGCTGCTGTACGAAGGGCTGCCGACCAATCCGGACCCGGGCATCTGGTGGGCACTGTGCGAGCAGTACAACGTGCGAACGATGTTCTCTTCGCCCACCGCCATCCGCGTGCTGAAGAAGCACGACGCAGACTTCATCCATCGCCACGACCTGCGCGCGCTGAAGTACCTGTTCCTGGCCGGTGAGCCGCTGGATGAACCGACCGCGCACTGGATCAGCGAAGCGCTCGGCAAGCCGATCATCGACAACTACTGGCAGACCGAAACCGGCTGGCCGGCACTGACCCTGCTGCCGGGCCTGGAGATGAAGCCGGTGCGCTTCGGTTCGCCGGGTTTCCCCAATCTCGGCTATCGGATGAAGGTGATCGACGAGAACACCGGTGAGGAAGTCGCACCGGGGCAGAAGGGCGTGCTGGTGGTGTCGCCGCCGTTGCCGCCGGGCTGCATGAGCACGGTGTGGAATGATGACAGCCGCTTCCTGCAGAGCTACTTCAGCCACTTCAAGGAACTGCTGTACAGCTCGCTGGACTGGGCGATCCGCGATGATGACGGTTACACCTTCATCCTCGGCCGCACCGACGATGTGATCAACGTGGCCGGGCACCGCCTGGGCACGCGCGAGATCGAGGAGGCCATTTCCAGCCATCCGCGCGTTGCCGAGGCTGCCGTGATCGGGGTCAAGGACGAACTGAAGGGGCAGGTGCCGCTGGTGTTCGTCACCCTCAAGCAGGGGCTCGATGGCGAGGATCCGGCGCCGGTGGTGGCCGAGATGATGGCGACGGTGACGACTTCGCTTGGTGCGGTAGCGCGCCCGGCGCATGTGCACGTGGTCAATGCACTGCCCAAGACCCGTTCGGGCAAGCTGCTGCGGCGCTCGTTGCAGGCGTTGGCCGAACAGCGCGACCCGGGTGACCTGTCGACGCTGGATGATCCCAGCGCGCTGGAGGAAATCCGCCGCGCGCTGGGCCGCTGACCTGCTTCTGCAGAGCCGAGCCGATGCTCGGCTCCGCATGCCTTGCCAAAGCAGCCGAGCATGGGCTCGGCTCTACAGGGGAGGCCGTTGCTGCACCGCAGCTTCCTCCCTGCAACCGGTGCGCTAAGCTCGGTTGCAGGGGAGCGTGCCCGCCAGGGCGCGCCGGCATTGCGCATCGAGGGAGGGGGAGGCAATGGCATTGCTGCACGCCAAGACGGCGGCTGGCCGTCAGGAAATCGAAGACCGTGGCCGGCGCCTGCCGGCGGCATTGCGTTCGATCCTGCTGATGGTCGACGGCCATCGCGATGACACTGAATTGCGCGGCCTGTTCGAAGGCCTGCGTGCGCCGCCCGACGCACTGGAGCAATTGTCAGCGCAGGGCCTGATCGAAGTGATCGGCGGAAGTGCCGAGGTGACACCGCTGCGCGGCATCAGCACCGGGCGCGAACAGGACCCGGCGCTGTACCAGCAGCTGTACGACGCGATGAGCGAGGCGGTACGCCGCCACCTGGGCCTGAAGGGCTACTTCATGCAGTTGAAGATCGAACGCTGCACCGATGCGCTGGCGCTGGAACGCCTGTGCCCGGAACTGCTGGCGGCGGTGGGCAAGGCGCGCAGTCCGGCGCTGGCGCAGCGCTGGTGGCAGGAAACCCAGGCTGCCGTGGTCAATGGTGGTGGCGAGGTCGTGCAGGCCTGAGCCACCGCGTAAAGTGATCGGTTCACTTCCCCCACAAGGAGTCCCGCGTGCAGGACGACCACGACGACACCGACACCCCTGGCTGGGACGCGATCAATGCGGCGCTGGCGCCCCTGTATGCCGGGCAGGAGCCGCGTCACTTCGGCACCGCGCTGCCGTACACGCTCGGTGGCCAGGATCCTCTCGATGGCATCAGCGTGTACTGGGCGGATGCGCCTGTACCCCACTGGCACTACATCACTTACGGCTTCTCCGAACTGTATGCCAAGGAGAGCAGTGATGCCGCCACCAGCGGCTATGGTTTCGAGCTGACCTTCCGTCTCGCTGCCGACGCCGGTGAGAACGCCGGCAGCACCCCGCCGGTGTGGCCGATGAACCTGCTGCAGAACCTGGCGCGCTATGTGTTCGGCAGTGGCAACGTGTTCGAGGACGGTCACCATCTCAATGCCAACGGCCCGATCGCGCTGGAGACCGGCACGCGCTTGTGCCATCTGGCCTTCGTCGCGGATCCGCAGTTGCCCGCACGCGACACCGCCAATGGCCACCTGCAGTTCCTGCAGCTGGTCGGGCTGACCGATGAGGAGATGGAAGCGGTCAAGCGCTGGTCGACGCGCGGCGTGCTGCAGGCGCTGCAACCGGCGATGCCGCTGTGGATCAGCGACCTGCATCGCGGCAACCTGCTGGAGGAACCGGCGCTGGCCGCACAGGTGCAGGCCGGCAGCGAGCGCGAGGGCTCCAGTACCGGCATGTTGTTCATCGAGACACTGGATTGGCGGCAGGAGGCGGGCGTCACCACCCTGGTGCTGGGGGCCGGCCAGGTCGCCAGCGTGTGCGAGCTGCTGCCGCTGCGCCTGCGCCACGGCAGATCGCTGGAACTGGTCAGCCGCGAGCGGCAGTGGGAGTTCGTTCCGGCCAGGGGCGGTGAAGTGGGCGACGTCTCCGCCGACAACGCGCGCTGGGCACTGGACGAGGCGGGATTGCAGGCCCTGGCTGGCGTGCGTGCCGAGCGCGGTATCTACCCGGTGGTGGAGGCGCTGTGCATCGAAGTGGTGCCGACCTATCTGCGCGATGCCAAGGGCGAAGTGATCCGCCAGATCGGCTGATCACGCTGCTGGAACCGAGGGGGTCAGAGCCGCCTGCTGCGCAGACGGATCCGACCCCAGGTCAAGATCAGGCCAGGCCTTCAGCCTTCAGCGCGGCCTGCACGCCGGCGTCGGCATCCATGCGCGCCTTGTAGGCGGCCAGGTTGTCCAGGCCGGACAGGTCGACCTTGGTGCCGGCGGCCCAGCGCAGGGTGATGTAGAAGTACGGATCGGCGAAGCTGCGGAAGCCGGCCAGCCACGGCTTGTCGGCCAGCTGCTTGTCGGCGGTCTCGAACAGGCCACGCAGGCGCTTGTGCGCGGCGGCGCGGATCGCATCGAACTGGCTCTCGTCGGCGATGAACTTGCCCGGCGCGAACAGCGGCGAGAAGGCCGGATGCACATCGGAATTGACGAAGGCCAGCCAGCGGGTGGCTTCGGCGCGCTGGCGCGGGCTGCCATCGCCGCCGAGGCCGGCCTGCGGGTAGGTGTCGGCGATATAGCCCATGATCGCGGCGTTCTGCAGCAGCACGAAGTCGCCGTCGACCAGTGCGGGGACGGCACCGGCCGGATTGATCTTGAGGAATTCCGGCCCCTTCAGGGTGTCCTTGTTCAGCAGTTCAACCTCGAACGGCTGGCCGGTCCACTGCAGGGCGATGTGGTCGGCGGTGGAACAGGCGCCGGGCTTGCTGTACAGCTTCATGGGAACTCCAGGTGATGCGGGCGGGAAACGCCCACTATCCCAGAGCCTGCCGGCGGGCGGCAACGCTGCCGCCAGCACGGATCGTTACGACTGCCGCGGCTTGAGGTTCTGCACCTTGTAGAAGGTGTGATCGCCGATGGTGGCCACCTGGTAGGCATTGCGCCAGTTCGGACTGGCGATGGACAGCGCGGCGAAGTGGCTGGCACCGGGCACGATCTCGCGGCGCTCGCCGGCCGGCAGCGCCCAGTTGCGCTCGGCGTCGAAGGCCACGTTCATCGCCTCGCTCCAGGCCGCGTCGTTGCCCAGCTGGGTACCGGGGGAGACGATGGTCGGTGCGAACTGCTTACGCGCGGTGACCACCTGGCACATCGAGTCGCCCCACAGGCCACTGTCGAGACGGCGCAGGGCGACCTCGGCGACGGCCTGCTGGCCCCGCAGGGTCTGGTCGCGGGCTTCCAGGTAAACGGTGGTGCTCAAACACAATGAATCAGCGGCCGGCTGCGGCAACAACTGCGACAGCCAGAGAATCCAGGCCAGTTTCATATAACTCCTTGCTCCGTGTGGGCCGCACCCTCCGGTTCCGGCCGCGGGGGCGACAGGAGGCGGGGTACGACTTGGCGTCATGGGGAGGCGGCCATCGGGGCCGCCCCGTGGGCAGCCCCAAAAGAAACGATCAGTACCGATCGAGGGGGCTGCGCCGGCTCACCGGAAACTGGCTGGTGAGCGGAAAGATGGCGCAAGGTAGGGGGGGATAGCCGAACGCATCGTGAACCGTGCGACTTGACATTCAGGTTCGGCAGGGGTGACGGAAATCACATTCCGCCCCCCATTCAGGCCCTCATCAGAGCGCAGCGGCGACCCGGCTGCCCTGGTCGATCGCCCGCTTCGCATCCAGTTCGGCGGCCAAATCGGCGCCGCCGATCAGCTGCGCGTTGATGCCGGCGGCCTGCAGTTCGGCCTGCAATGCGCGGTTCGGTTCCTGCCCGGCGCAGATCACCACATGGTCGACCGGCAGCAGCTGTTCGCTGCCTTCCACGCGGATGCGCAGGCCCTCGTCGTCCACGCCCAGGTACTCGACGCCGCCGAGCATGCGCACGCCCTTGGCCTTCAGCGTGGCGCGATGGATCCAGCCGGTGGTCTTGCCCAGTCGCGCGCCGGGCTTGCCCGGGCTGCGCTGCAGCAGCCACAGCCGGCGCGGCGAGGCTTCTGCCTGCGGCCTGGCCAGCGAGCCGCGGGCCTCGAACGTGCTGTCCACGCCCCATTCGGCCATCCAGCGCTGCGAGTCCAGCGAGGGCGACTCACCGGCGTGGCTGAGGAATTCGCCGACATCGAAGCCGATGCCGCCGGCGCCGATGATCGCCGCATTGGCGCCCACTTCGACCCGCCCCAGCAGCACGTCCAGATAGCTGACCACCTTGGCGTGGTCGGCGCCGGGGAAATCGACCTTGCGCGGGGTGATGCCGGTGGCCAGCACCACCTCGTCGAAGCCGGCCAGGTTGGCGGCATCAGCACGGGTGCCGAGGCGCAGCTGCACGCCGGTCTCCTGCAGCGTGTGGCGGAAGTAGCGCAGGGTCTCGTAGAACTCTTCCTTGCCGGGGATGCGCTTGGCCACGTTGAACTGCCCGCCGATCTCCTCGTTGGCATCGAACAGGGTGACCTGGTGGCCGCGCTGGGCAGCGACGGTGGCACAGGCCAGGCCGGCGGGGCCTGCACCGACCACGGCAACCTTCTTCGGCGTAGTGGTGGGGCGGTAGACCAGCTCGGTCTCGTGCGCGGCGCGCGGGTTGACCAGGCAACTGGCCAGCTTGTTCTCGAACACGTGGTCCAGGCAGGCCTGGTTGCAGGCGATGCAGGTGTTGATCGCCTCGGCGCGGCCGGCACGGGCCTTGTTCGGCCACTGCGGGTCGGCCAGCAGCGGCCGCGCCAGCGACACCATGTCGGCGCCGCCATCGGCGAGGATGCGCTCGGCGACGTCGGGCATGTTGATGCGGTTGGTCGCCACCAGCGGCACTTTCACATGTGGCTTGAGCTTGGCGGTGACCCCGGCGAAGGCAGCGCGCGGCACCGAGGTGGCGATGGTCGGGATGCGCGCTTCGTGCCAGCCGATGCCGGAATTGATGATCGTTGCGCCGGCCGCCTCGATGGCCTGCGCCTGCTGCACGATCTCGTCCCAGTTGCTGCCGTCGTCCACCAGATCCACCAGCGACAGGCGGTAGATGATGATGAAGTCCGGGCCGCAGGCCTCGCGGATACGGCGCACGATCTCCACCGCGAAGCGCATGCGCTGGCGCGCGTCGCCACCCCAGGCATCGGTGCGCTTGTTGGTGCGCGGGGCGATGAACTCGTTGATGAGGTAGCCCTCCGAGCCCATCACTTCCACGCCGTCGTAGCCGGCCTCGCGGGCCAGCTTCGCGCTGCGTGCGTAGTCGGCGATATGGCGCTCGACGCCGCTGGCCGAGAGCGCGCGCGGGGTGAACGGGTTGATCGGTGCCTTCAGCTTCGACGGCGCCACCGACAAAGGGTGGTAGGCATAGCGGCCGGCATGCAGCAGCTGCAGGCAGATCTTCGCGCCGTGCTGGTGCGCGGCGGCGGTGAGCTGGCGGTGCGGGCGTACTTCCCACGGCCAGGACAGCTTGCCGCCGAACGGCTTCAACCAGCCCACTACATTCGGCGCGAAGCCACCGGTGACGATCAGGCCGACGCCGCCCTCGGCGCGTTCGGCGAAATAGGCCGCCAGCCGCGGGAAGTCGCGGGCGCGATCCTCCAGGCCGGTGTGCATCGAGCCCATCAATACGCGGTTGCGCAGCTGGGTGAAGCCCAGGTCCAGCGGGGCGAACAGGTGGGGATAGGCGCTTTCGTTGGCTGGCGACATGGTCGATACGCTTGCGTACGGAAGCGCGAAGCGTGCCGCGAAACGGCGGCCGGAGCAAGGGCTGGCGAATCGGTAGCGCCGGGCCATGCCCGGGGACGCGGCTACCCGTGGCCGCGCTGTGCGCTCGCCGGGCGCGGTCCGGGCATCGGCCGGCCAATCCCGAACCAGCCCAGCGTCATTCCGCACAGCGGCCCGATCAGCAGGGCGAAGGCCAGCGTGCCGAGGCCGACATTGCCGCCCAGCCACCAGCCCAGCAGCAGCACGCTGCCCTCGATCAGGCTGCGCACTTTCCAGATCGGCCAGCCGGTACGGGCGTGCAGGCCGGTCATCAGGCCGTCGCGCGGGCCAGGGCCCAGCTTGGCGCCGATGTACAGGCCGGTGGCCAGCGCGACCAGCAGCATGCCGGCGCAGAACATCGCCAGCTGCCAGCCCAGGCCGACCGCCGGCGGCAGCAGCCACAGCCCGAACTGCGCGGACGGGCCGATCAGCATCACGTTGAGCACAGTACCAACGCCCGGCTTCTGCCGCAGCGGCCACCACAGCAGCAGCACCAGCGCACCGATCACATTGGTGGCCAGCCCGAACGAGAGCGGCGTCTGCGCGGCGATGCCCTGCGACAGCACGTCCCAGGGCGCCACGCCGATGGCGGCACGGATCATCAGCGATGCGCCGAAGCCGTACAGGAACAGGCCGGTGATCAGTTGCAGCATGCGCAGGGGCAGGGCGGTGGGCATGGCGGTCTCGGGGGAGGGGGATCTGTTCCCACCGTAATCCCGATCCAGTCACTTCAATAGATACAGATGCCGACCAATCAGCCGCTACAGGCGGAATCTGTAGCGCCGAGCCCATGCCCGGCTGCTTTGCCTGGCACCACCAGCCGAGCATGGGCTCGGCGCTACATGACGCGTCAGTCGCCCCAGCCTGCCAGCGCCAGCTTGCCCACCGTGCGTCCGCCGGCCAGGCGCTGATGCGCGATGTCCAGATTTGTCGCATTGATCGGGCCCAGCGTCTCGCTGAGGGTGCCGCGCAGCTGGCCGGCATCGATCATGCTGGCCGTGCGGCTGAGGATGCGGTGCTGCTCGATGCAGTCGGCAGTGGCAAAGCGCGAGCGCGCGAACATGAACTCCCAGTGGATGCCGATGCACTTGGCCTTGTAGGGATCGCCGATGCGCAGCGGCCCACGTGGCTCGACGATCAGGCCGACGTGTCCCTGCGGCGCCAGCAACAGGCCCAGTTCGTCCCAGTAGTGATCGGTGTCGGCCAGGTTGAGTGCGACCTGCACCGCGTCGATGCCCAGCGCCTGCAGCTGGGCCTGAAGCGGTTGCCGGTGGTCGATCACGTGCCGGGCACCCATCTGCCGGCACCAGTCGGCCGAGGCCTCGCGCGACGCCGTGGCGATCACCTCGAAACCCGCATGGCGGGCCAGCTGGATCGCCATCGAGCCGACCCCGCCCGCACCGCCGATCACCAGCAGATGCTGGCCGGCGTGGCGGCGATCGTCCAGGCGCAGGGGCATGCGCTCGAACAGCAGCTCCCAGGCGGTGAGCGTGGTCAGCGGCAGCGCTGCGGCCTCAGCGAAATCCAGCGTGGTGGGTTTGCGCGCGACCAGACGTTCGTCCACCCACTGGTACTGCGCATTGCAGCCGGGGCGGGTGACATCACCGGCGTAATAGACCTCGTCACCAGAGGCGAACAGGCTGGCCTCGTCGCCGATCGCCTCGACCACGCCGGCGGCGTCCCAACCCAGCACGCGGGGCGCCTGGAGCGTGGCCGGATCCGTGCTGGCACGCTGCTTGCCATCGACGGGGTTGACCGAAACCGCCTCGACCCGGACCAGCAGGTCACGCCCCCGGGGAGGCAGCGGCGGGGGCAGGTGGATATCGCACAGGGCGGGGGCGGATTCACGACTCAGGGCGACGGCTTTCATCACGGCTCCGGCTGGGTTCGTGGCTCCATCATAAGGTTCCTCACCTTTCCGCAAACACGCTGAACCGTGTGATGCAGTACGTTGCGCAATATGTCGTTTTCCCCGCCTAAACCCCGTCAAACCCTTGCAGCGTGAGGGTCTTGCGGATTTTCATCATCCTGTATAGGGTTTCAACGTCGGACCGGTGGACGGTCGGGCGCAACACTTCACATGTTACGGGACTGTTAACATGGCCTTCACCCGCCTGAGCATAATGTTCGCGGCGGTGGCGTGCTGAATCGGCTGTCGTACATCGACGCACTTGTGCTGGCCCATGCCTCTACCGGTTTCATACCCCCGAAATAGGAGCTGTACTCAATGAACAAGAAGATCCTTACTGCCGCGCTGCTGGGCGGCCTGGCTTTTGCCCAGGCAGCTTCGGCGCAGGAGTTCGATGACCGCTGGTACCTGACCGGTTCGGCCGGCTTCAACTTCCAGGACAGCGACCGTCTGACCAATGACGCTCCGTTCGTGACCCTGGGCCTGGGCAAGTTCATCAGCCCGAACTGGTCGCTGGACGGTGAGCTGAACTATCAGAACCCGAACTTCGATTCGAACAAGGACCTGAACTGGTCGCAGTACGGCGTCTCGCTGGACCTGCGTCGCCACTTCATCAAGGAAGGCCGCGGCTGGAACCCGTACATCGTCGGTGGCCTGGGCTACCAGAAGTCGGAAGAAGAGTACCCGGCGCTGAATGCCAATGGTCCGCGCCAGCGTAAGGACGGCAACGTTGCCGCCAAGCTGGGCGTCGGCCTGCAGACCACGTTCGAAAAGCGCGTTGCTGTCCGCGCCGAAGTGGCCTACCGCGCTGACTTCGACGACCAGAGCGTTGCCGCTCCGAAGGAAGACTGGTTCGGCGACGTGCTGGCTTCGGTCGGCGTCGTGATCCCGCTGGGCCCGGCTCCGGTCGCGGCTGCTCCGGCTCCGGCTCCGGTTGCCCCGAGCTGCGCCGACCTGGACGACGACGGTGACGGCGTCAACAACTGCGACGACAAGTGCCCGAACTCGCAGCCGGGTCAGACCATCGGTCCGGACGGTTGCCCGGTGCCGGTCTCCATCGACCTGAAGGGCGTCAACTTCGACTTCGACAAGTCGAACCTGCGTCCGGACGCCGTGGCGATCCTGAGCGAAGCCACCGAGATCCTGAAGCGTTACCCGGATCTGCGCGTTGAAGTTGCCGGTCACACCGACTCGAAGGGTACCGACGCTTACAACCAGAAGCTGTCGGAGCGTCGTGCTACCGCCGTGTACAACTACCTGACCAAGAACGGCGTTGACGCCGGTCGCCTGGTCGGCCCGATCGGCTACGGCGAGAGCCGTCCGATTGCTCCGAACACCAACCCGGATGGTTCGGACAACCCGGAAGGTCGCGCCAAGAACCGTCGTACCGAGCTGAACGTCCAGAACTAAGTTCTGACGCTCTGCCTGTAGGACACAGCAGGACCCGGCTTCGGCCGGGTCTTGTTGTTTCTGCGGCCCGGAATCCGGGTATCTACTGCTACGCAGGCAACCGTTCGTCGGGTTTTTGTTCGTAAAACCAATGAGTTGCCGTATTCATTGAAAGTGGCGCTTGAAAGCTGTCGCGGCATTGCTAAACTCGCCGCGTCACTTCCTTTCCTGGATGCCCTTCATGCTGCGCTCTGCATCGGCCGCCTTCCTGGCGCTGGCCCTGGTTCCCGCCGCCCACGCTGCGGTCGATTGCTCGGTCAACACCAGCGCCTCGCCGCTGCCCTTGCCGGCCACGACCATTGCGCCGGTGGCCGACGAGCTCTACATCCGTGGCAACCAGCTGGGCATGCCGGCCGGTGTGCTGAGCAGCAACTACGATCCGTCGCAGTCGCTGGACCAGGTGCTTCAGCGCCTGCGCATCGACGGCTGCCAGAACATCGCCAAGGCCATTCCGAGCGCACCGGCGGTGAAGCCGAACGATCCGGCGGCCTACAAGCCGCAGACCGAATTCGACAACACGCCCTGGCGCTTCGACATGAGCCAGAACGGCAAGCGCATGACCGCTGAAGAGTTCGATGCCTGGATGAAGGCGCGTGGCGTGCGTGTGGTCAAGGCACGTCCGGCTCCGGCCGCCACCCCGGCTCCAGCCGAAGCACCGGCTGAGACCAAGCCGGTCGACAAGAAGTAAGCGCCGCGGGGAGCAGAGGCTTGCGCACGCGCCGCCCACCTGCCGCCCCCGCCGCCCGCTCCCACGCACCGCGTGGGCGTGCGATTCCCGCTGCCACAGCCGCCGGTGTCCGTCATGGCCTGGCGCGCGTGCTGTCCAAGGCCGGCGTCTGCTCGCGCAGCGAGGCCGCGCGCTGGATCGCCGAGGGCCGCGTACGCGTGTCCGGCCGCATAGTGCGGGATCCCGAGTTCCCGATTGGCCAGCCGGCGCCGCCGATCGAGGTCGATGGCCAGCCGATGGGTGCGCCGCAGCGCCTGTACCTGATGCTCAACAAGCCGCGCGGGGTGGTGACCACCGCGCAGGACGAGCGTGGCCGCGACACCGTCTACCGCTGTTTCGATGGCGCCGGGCTGCCGTGGATCGCACCGGTCGGGCGCCTGGACAAGGCCAGCGAGGGGCTGTTGCTGTTCAGCAACGATCCGCAGTGGGCCGCGCGTCTGACCGATCCGGAAACCGGCCCGCAGAAGACCTACCACGTGCAGGTGGACCGCCTACCCGACGAGGACACCCTGGCTGCGCTGCGCGCCGGTGTCGAGGACGAAGGCGAGTTCCTCCTCGCCCAGGCCGTGCGCGTGCTGCGCAGCGGCGACAAGACCGCGTGGCTGGAGGTGGTCCTCGACGAGGGCCGCAACCGCCACATCCGCCGCCTGTTGGCGGCCTTCGACCTGCAGGTACTGCGCCTGGTCCGGGTTGCGATCGGCGGGCTGCAGCTCGGCGATCTCGGCAAGGGGCAATGGCGGCTACTTGAGGTCAGTGACCAGCAGCGGCTGGGGGCCGCTGCACCGGGCTGATCATCGCCCGCGGCCGGCGGTTGCCGGCCACCGTTCCAGGCGTAGGGGGCGCCTGGTTGCTGAATTTCCCGAACGGAGCCTGCCCATGTACCACCCGACCCTCAACCAAACCCTGCGCTGCGCAGGCCTGCTGCTGCCGATGGTGCTGCTGACCGCCTGTGGTGGCCACAAGAAGGTGGCCAAGGCGGAAACGCCGGCTGAAACACCGGTGGTGGAAGTGAAGACCCCGGAGCTGGATGGCCGCGGCAGCTACCGCTTCCTGATGAGCAACGGCGACAAGAAGATGACCGCCGATGAGTTCGATGCCTGGATGAAGGCCAACGGCATCCGCGTTGCCAAGGGCAACGGCCAGGACGCTGCCGCCAAGCCGGTGGTGGTGGCCAGCAAGGACGAGCCGAAGGGCAAGAAGAAAAAGAAGTGACGCGCGTCGCGCGTCATTTCGGTAGCGCCGGGCCGTGCCCGGCGAGCGCATAGCGCGGCTATCGGGAAACCGCCGGGCATGGCCCGGCGCTACCCGTGGGGATCCGACCCCGGGGCGATCAGCCCTTGATCACGCCCAGCTCGACACCGATGCGGGTGAACGCATCGATCGCGCGGTCCAGATGCTCACGGCTGTGCGCGGCGCTGATCTGGGTGCGGATGCGCGCCTGGCCCTTGGGCACCACCGGGAAGAAGAAACCGATCGCGTAGATGCCTTCTTCGAGCAGGCGCTCGGCGAACTTCTGCGCCAGCGGTGCGTCGTACAGCATCACCGGGCTGATCGGGTGCACGCCCGGCTTCACGTCGAAACCGGCGGCGACCATCTTTTCGCGGAAGTAGCGGGTGTTCTCCACCAGGGTGTCGCGCAGGTCGTCAGCGGCGGCCAGCATCTCGAACGCCTTGATGCCGGCGGCAACCACATGCGGCGGCAGCGAGTTGGAGAACAGGTAGGGCCGCGAACGCTGGCGCAGCAGCTCGATCACCTCGGCGCTGGCGCAGGTGAAGCCGCCCAGTGCGCCGCCCATGGCCTTGCCCAGGGTGCCGGTGATGATGTCGATCTTCTCCAGCACGCCCTTGACCTCGGCCGAACCGCGGCCGGTGGCACCGAGGAAGCCGGTGGCGTGGCACTCATCGATGTGCACGAGCGCGTTGTACTTCTTCGCCAGCGCGGTGATTTCGTCCAGCGGCGCGATGAAGCCGTCCATCGAGAACACGCCGTCGGTGGTGATCAGCTTGGTCTTGCAGCCGGCGGCATCGGCGGCCTGCAGTTGCGCTTCCAGGTCGGCCATGTCGCAGTTGGCGTAGCGGAAGCGCTTGGCCTTGCACAGGCGCACGCCGTCGATGATCGAAGCATGGTTCAGCGCATCGGAAATGATCGCGTCGTTCTCGCCGAGCAGCGGTTCGAACAGGCCGCCGTTGGCGTCGAAGCAGGCCGCATACAGGATGGTGTCCTGCTTGCCGAAGAAGTCGGCGATCTGCTTCTCCAGCTGCTTGTGCAGGTCCTGGGTACCGCAGATGAAGCGCACCGAGGCCATGCCGAAGCCGTGGGTATCCAGCGCATCCTTGGCGGCCTGGATCAGGTCCGGATGGTCGGCCAGGCCGAGGTAGTTGTTCGCACAGAAGTTCAGCACCTTGCGGCCGTCCTCGAGGGTGATCTCGGCCGACTGCGGGCTGGTGATGATCCGTTCGGACTTGAACAGGCCCTGGGCGCGGATGGCGTCCAGTTCCTCGGCGTAGTGGCGGGTCAGGGCGGAGGAAGCGTCGGTCATGGCGTGGGCACGGCTCTGAACGGGGAAACCGCTGATTCTACCGGGCATCGCCGCGTGCCGACCGGCCCGGCTGGGGCATCGCCACGGCCGGCACATGTTGCATCGCAATAGCAAACGGGTTAAAAATTCGTGAACCGCGCCTGTCTGGCGCCGGTTGCCCGCTCCCCCTTCCCGCCCCCGCCACCCTCGGAGACGCTCATGAAGCACGCCCGTGCCTGCCTCGCCATTGCCGCTGCCCTGACCCTGGCCGCCCCGTTCGCCGCCAGCGCCCAGGAAAACGAATCGCCGTACAGCTGGAACGTCACCGCCGTTTCCGATTACCTGTTCCGTGGTGTGTCGCAGACCGACGAGGATCCGACCCTGCAGGCCGGTTTCACCTACACCAGCCCGGTTGGCCTGTATGCCGGCGTGTGGGGCTCGGGTGTGGACTTTGGTGCGGGTGACCCGAAGACCGAGGTCGATTACCTGATCGGCTACGGCGTGGATGTCACCGAGCGCGTGAACGTCGATGTGCTGTTGAACCGCTACACCTACCTGAAGTCCAGCCACCAGAACTACAACGAGCTGATCACCACCACCACGCTGGATGACACCTACAAGCTGACGGTGGCCTACACCAACGATGTCTGGAACAGCAGCACCGATGGCTGGTACTTCGGCCTGGGCGGCAGCTGGGGCCTGCCGAAGGATTTCACCCTGAATGCCAACGTCGGTCGCAGCACCTTCGAGGACGGCATCGCCAAGGACTACACCGACTGGAACGTCGGCGTCGCGCGCCAGTTCGGCCTGTTCAACGTCGGCCTGGGTTACTACGGCACCGACGGTAACGGCCGCGACAATTCGGGCAAGCTGGCGCACAGCCGCGTCATGCTGAGCGTGGCCGTCGGCAAGTAACGCCGCAGGCGTTACGGTAGGTGCCAGGCTTGCCTGGCACGCATTGCGAAAAAGGCGCCCATCGGGCGCCTTTTTCAATTTCAAGGTGTGCCGAGCAAGCTTGGCACCCGCCCATCGCCTGCGGCGATGGATCAATTCCAGCTGAGCACGACCTTGCCGGCCTTGCCTTCTTCCATCAGGTCGAAGCCCTTCTGGAAATCGTCGATCGGCAGCTGGTGGGTCATCACCTTGCCGAGCGGGAAACCGGACAGCACCAGCTGGGTCATCTTGTACCAGGTCTCGTACATCTTGCGGCCGTAGATGCCCTGCACGGTCAGGCCCTTGAAGATGATCTTGTCCCAGTCGCAGCCGGCGCCCTTGGGCATGATGCCGAGCATGGCGATCTTGCCGCCGTGGTACATGCAGTCGAGCATGTCGTTGAACGCACGCGGGTTGCCGCTCATTTCCAGGCCCACGTCGAAGCCCTCCATGTGCAGTTCCTTCATCACGTCCTTCAGCGACTGGTTGGCCACGTTGACCACGCGGGTGGCGCCCATGTCGGCGGCCAGCTTCAGGCGGAAATCATTGACGTCGGTCACCACCACATTGCGTGCACCGATGTGCTTGCAGATGCCGGCGGCGATGATCCCGATCGGGCCGGCACCGGTGATCAGCACGTCCTCGCCGATCACGTTGAACTCCAGCGCACAGTGCGCGGCGTTGCCGTACGGGTCGAAGAACGCAGCCAGCTCCGACGGGATCTGGTCCGGGATCGGCCACAGGTTGCTGGCCGGCATCACCATGTATTCGGCGAAGGCGCCGTTGACGTTGACGCCGATGCCGACGGTGTTGGGGCACAGGTGCGGGCGGCCGCCACGGCAGTTGCGGCAGTGGCCGCAGACGATGTGGCCTTCGGCCGAGACGCGCTGGCCGATTTCATAGCCGGTCACGGCCGAGCCGAGTGCGGCGACGCGACCGACGAATTCGTGGCCGATGGTCAGGCCCGGCTTGATGGTGCGCTGGCTCCACTCGTCCCACAGGTAGATGTGCAGGTCGGTGCCGCAGATCGCGGTCTTCTCCAGCTTGATCAGGACCTCGTTCGGGCCCGGGGTCGGAACCGGAACTTCTTCCAGCCAGATGCCCTTGGCCGCTTCGCGCTTGACCAGGGCCTTCATCGTTTGCTGCGCCATCGAGGTGGAACTCATCAGGGGGAAAGCGCGGATTATAGGGTGCCGCACGGATTTCCCATGTTGCGCTGCGGGTGCAGTGGTGGAACGAAAGGCGTGCGCCGGCGGGCGTTTCGAACGTGGCCGCTGCACTCGCCGGGCATGGCCCGGCGCTACCGTCCGAGGCCAGGCAATTGTCGGGAGACGGGAGGCCAGGCCGATGCAGGACCGTGAGCGCCATGGATGGCGCGATCGAGCCCCCATGGATGGGTTTACGGCGTGTCCTGCATCGGCCTGGCCTCCCGCCTCCGTCCGATCGCAGTGGAGACGCTGAACGATGGAAGCATCCGATTGCATGACTTCCGGGGTTCGGGCCGGGGCAGGGCGGCGGGCTACAATCGAAGGTTCCACTACCAGGGGCCGCTCCATGCGCTCGAACCTGCTTGCATTCTCCATCGTCGCCAGCCTCGGGCTGGCCCAGGTCGCCCATGCC
The DNA here is from genome assembly GCF_029841665.1 of Stenotrophomonas sp. GD03819. Lineage (NCBI taxonomy): Bacteria > Pseudomonadati > Pseudomonadota > Gammaproteobacteria > Lysobacterales > Lysobacteraceae > Stenotrophomonas > Stenotrophomonas sp. GD03819. The sequence goes on along the minus strand of NZ_JAOCEW010000005.1, from coordinate 147,180 downwards.
GCTGAAGGCATGTGGGTGCCGCAGCAGCTGCCGGAAATCGCCGGCCCGCTGCAGAAGGCCGGCCTGAAGCTGTCCCCGGAACAGCTGGCCAACCTGACCGGCGACCCGATGGGTGCGGTCGTCGCCCTCGGCGGCTGCACCGCCAGCTTTGTCTCGCCGCAGGGCCTGGTGGTCACCAACCACCACTGCGCTTATGGCGCCATCCAGCTGAATTCGACCGCGCAGAAGAACCTGATCAAGGACGGCTTCAACGCGCCGACCCTGAAGGACGAACTGAGCGCCGGCCCGAACGCCCGCGTGTTCGTGCTCGACCAGATCACCGACGTCACCACCCAGGCCAAGGCCGCCATCGCTGCCGCCGGCAACGACCCGCTGGCCCGCAGTCGCGCGCTGGACGCCTTCGACAAGGCCCAGGTCGCGGCCTGTGAAGCCGATGCCGGCTTCCGATGCCGCCTGTACAGCTTCTCCGGCGGCAACACCTACCGCCTGTTCCGCAACATGGAAATCAAGGACGTGCGCCTGGTCTACGCGCCCCCGGGCAGCGTCGGCAAGTTCGGCGGCGACGTCGACAACTGGATGTGGCCGCGCCACACCGGCGATTTCTCGTTCTACCGCGCCTACGTGGGCAAGGACGGCAAGCCGGCCGCCTTCGCCGCCGACAACGTGCCGTACCAGCCCAAGCACTTCCTGAAGTTCGCCGACCAGCCGCTGGGCGCCGACGACTTCGTGATGGTGGCTGGCTACCCGGGCCGTACCAACCGCTATGCACTGGCCGGTGAGTTCAACGAAACCGCCAGCTTCACCTACCCGACCATCGCCAAGCACTACAACGCGGTGCTGAAGATGATCGCCGACGCCGGCAAGGCCGACGCCGACGTCAAGGTGAAGTACGCCGCCACCGCCGCCAGCATGAACAACGTGGCCAAGAACTACCTGGGCCAGCTGGAAGGCTTCAAGCGCATCGACGCCGCTGGTCAGAAGCAGGCTGAAGAAGCCGCCGTGCTGGCGTGGCTGAAGAAGCAGGGCGCTGCCGGCAAGCCGGCGCTGGCCGCACACGCGCAGCTGCTCAAGCATCTGGATACCAGCAAGTCGACCCGCGAACGCGACCTGTTCGTCGGTCAGTTCAACAACACCTCGGCCGTTGGCGCAGCGATCACCCTGTACCGCCTGTCGATCGAGCGCAGCAAGCCGGATGCCGAGCGCGAAGCCGGTTACCAGGAACGCGACCTGACCACCATCGAAGGTGGCCTCAAGCAGTTGGACCGCCGCTACGTGGCGAAGATGGACCAGCAGCTGCAGGCCTACTGGCTGGAGCAGTACGTGGCCCTGCCCGCTGCGCAGCGCGACAATGAAGTGCTGAACAAGTGGCTGGCCGGCAGCGATGCCGCTGCGGTGAAGTCGCTGGTGGCCAAGCTGGGCGGCACCGGACTGGGCAGCCTGGACACCCGCCTGAAGTGGTTCAAGGCCGACCGTGCCGCATTTGAAGCCAGCAGCGATCCGGCCATCCAGTACGCCGTGGCTGTGATGCCGGCACTGCTGAAGCAGGAAGAGCAGAAGAAGATCCGCGAAGGCGAATCGCTGACCGCCCGCCCGCTGTACCTGCAGGCCGTGGCCGACTACAAGAAGAGCCAGGGCGAGTTCGTCTACCCGGACGCCAACCTGTCGCTGCGCATCACCTTCGGCAACGTCATGGGCTATGGCAAGGACGGCGTGAAGTACACCCCGTTCACCACCCTGGAAGGCGTAGCGGCGAAGGAAACCGGCGAAGATCCCTTCGATTCGCCGAAGGCGCTGCTCGATGCCGTCAAGGCCAAGCGTTACGGCGGCCTGGAAGACAAGCGCATTGGTTCGGTGCCGGTGAACTTCCTGTCCAACCTGGACATCACCGGTGGCAACTCGGGTTCGCCGGTGCTGGACGCCAACGGCAAGCTGGTCGGCCTGGCATTCGACGGCAACTGGGAATCGGTCAGCTCCAACTGGGTGTTCGATCCGGTGATGACCCGCATGATCGCCGTCGACAGCCGCTACATGCAGTGGATCATGCAGGAAGTGGCGCCGGCGCCGCAGCTGCTGAAGGAACTGAACCTGGTCAAGTAAGGTTCGCGGTCCCTGGCGGTGCATCCACGCATGGCGTGGATCTACTGCAATCCTGAAACCCCGCGACGTCTGTCGCGGGGTTTTTTGTCAGCAGCCCTAAGCGGTTTCCCAGGGAACCGGGCGCCCCATTCCCGACACATCGCTGCCCGCTCCGAGCACCCGACAGTGATTCCAGTAGTCATCTTCCGAGCCCTCAAGGCCGTCGAGATGCAGGCGGACGGATGGGATAGGCCAGCTGTGTTCCATTGCAGCCAGCGCGATCAGCTGTTCGCAAACGTCTTCGTCCGGTGCATCCAATCCGGACAACAAGCGCTCGAACGCTTCATAGAAATCTTCCTCGGGATCGTTCAGGGCGGCAATTTCGTCCATTTCGATTGAAATGAACTCATACGGTGCGTCTTCAATCACCCGTTCGAGCATGTTCACGTACGGAGCAAGATCACCGATACCCTTGAATGCCTGGACGACGCCTGTGCGGCGGCGCCGAAGGGTTTCGAGCACTTTCTGTTTGGGTGCCGAAGGTGCCTGTCCGATCACAACTTCGCCATCGACTTCGAAATCAGCCCGCTGGAAATCCTCGGGTGTGAAAAGCGCCGGCCACAGCAGCGGTATGCAGTAGACATCGTTTGCCAGTGTCTGCACGTCGGAATCGTAGTCGACGGAGAAGCTGGGATAGATGCCCGGCAGGGGGCTGCAGCACAGATAGGATCGATTGGACATTGATCGGCCCGCAAAGGCTCCAAGCGTGGACGTCCGGTGCCAGCAATACCATCAGATTAGTTGCATATTGCAAAGTGAACGTGGCTGTCCGCTTCGACGTCGTTGGTTGCACTCCATCCCTAGCTGCCCGGCCCGGTGCGCCGAACAGGTATCATCCCTGTTCCGCGCACTTCACAGGATGTGAACGAAACGCGGAAACCTCCTCCCCCCAGGACCCCTTGCACGCATGCGCATCCTGCTTGCCCGCCACGGCGAAACGCCGTGGAACGCCGAAGGCCGCTACCAGGGCCAGATCGATATTCCGCTTTCGCCGATCGGCGAAGCCCAGGCCCAGGCGCTTGGCGCCCGCTTGGCCTCGGTGGACATCACCCGTGCCGTTGCCTCGCCGCTGTCGCGCGCGCAGCGCACCGCGCAGCTGGCGCTTGGCGCCGCCCGCGCCGACATGCTGCTGACCGAGCCGGAGCTGCAGGAAATCGCCCACGGCGAATGGGAAGGCCTGCTGGCCAGCGAAATCAACGAAAAGGATCCATCGCGCCTGCAGGCCTGGCGCGAGGAACCGGATACCGTGCTGATGCCCGGCGGCGAATCGCTGCGCCTGGTGCTGGAACGCAGCTGGCGTGGCCTGGCCCGTGCCACCGAAGGCCTCGGCGAGCACGACACCCTGCTGGTGGTCGCGCATGACGCGGTCAACCGCGTGATTCTGTGCAAGGTGCTGGGCTTGCCGATCTCCCGCCTGTGGACCTTCCGCCAGGCACCGACCACGCTCAACCTGCTCGAGGGCGCCGACCTGGACAGCCTGGAAGTGGTGCGCCTGAACGACTGCGCCCACCACACGCCGTTCTTCGGCGAAGCCAAGCACCGCGCACTCTGACCCGCCACACCGAACCACCTGTACCTGCTGGAAGCACTGCCGTGACGAACACCCCGACCACCCTGGCCGATTGGCTGGATTACATTGAACGCCAGCACCCGGCGACCATCGACATGGGCCTGGAGCGCGTGCGCACCGTGGCCACGGCGATGGGGCTTGGCGCGCCGGCCGGGCGCACCATCGTGGTCGGTGGCACCAACGGCAAGGGCTCCACCGTGGCCTTCATCGAGGCCATCGGCCGTGCTGCTGGTTGGAAGGTCGGTGCCTACACGTCACCGCATCTGCTGCGCTACAACGAGCGTGTGCGCATCGACGGGCAGGATGTGGACGATGCAGCGCTGGTCGCTGCGTTCAACGCCATCGAGGCCGCGCGGGGCGAGACCACGCTGACCTATTTCGAGTACGGCACGCTGGCCGCGCTGCAGTTGTTCACCGACGCCGGGCTGGATCTGGCGGTACTGGAAGTGGGTCTGGGTGGCCGCCTTGATGCGGTCAACATCGTCGATGCCGACGTGGCGGTGATCACCACCGTGGACATCGACCATGCCGAGTGGCTGGGCGAGGACCGCGAAGCGATCGGCACAGAGAAGGCCGGCATCATCCGTGGCTGGAAGCCGGTGATTCTGGGCGAGACCGATCCGCCGTCCAGCGTGCTCGCACGTGCCTATCTGGTGGGTGCCAACGCGATCCGCGGCGGCAGCGATTATTTCTACGAACCGATCGATGCACAGCGCTGGCGCTGGCGTGATGTCGGCCTGCGCATGGAGCTGCCGACCCCGGCGCTGGCCGGCCCGATCCAGCTGGCCAATGCGGGTGCCGCCATCGCCGCCCTGCGCGCGCTGGACAAGCCGGTGCCGCGTGCGGCGTGGGCCGCCGGTATCGCGGCGGCGCGTATTTCCGGCCGCATGCAGGCATTCGAGCGGGATGGCGTGCAGATCCGTGTGGACGTGGGCCACAACCCACAGGCAGCGGGCCAGCTGGCGCGTGCGCTGAAGGCCGAGGTCTCGGCCGGGCGCACCCTGGCGGTGTACGCCGCGCTGCAGGACAAGGACGCGGTGGGCGTGGTGCAGGCGCTGCAGGATGTGGTGGGCGAGTGGACCCTGGCCGGGCTGGATGGCCCGCGTGGGCAGAGCGCCACCCAGCTGCAGGAGCGCCTGGCCGGCACGGCTGCGGCCAAGGCGCCGCTGGCCGACAGCGTCGAACAGGCACTGGCGCAGGTGCTGGCCCAGGCCGAGCGCGGCGACCGCGTGCTGGTGTTCGGCTCCTTCCATACCGCCGCGGCTGCCCTGCAGATGCTGCAGGGCGATGCCTGATCCGCGTTCAGCCAACGCCGACGCCGTCCGGTCCGGCACCCGTATAATCGACGGCAACCTCCGGACAGTTGCCTGCCTCACGTGGATACGCCTCTGAAACAGCGTCTGATTGGTGCCATCGTGCTGGTGGCGCTGGCCGTGATTTTCCTGCCGATGCTGGTCAAGGGACCGGCACCGGACAGCGGTGTGGCCAATGTGCCGATCGCCGCGCCGGATGCACCGGCCGATGGCCAGTTCGAAACCCGTGAGCTGCCCTTGGTCGCCCCGGCCGGTGGCGCCACCGGCCTGCAGACCGGACAGGCCAAGCCGCTGCAGGATGCCGCCACGCCGGCCACGCCGCCGACCGTGGACACGTCGCCGACGGTTGCCGCCGGCAACTATGCGGTCACCTTCGGTGCCTACGGCAGCAAGGCCGATGCCGATGCCGTGATCGCCTACCTGAAGCGCTGGCAGCTGCCGGGCTTCACTGAAACCGCCACCATCGGCGGCCGTCAGGCATGGCGTGTGCGGGTCGGGCCGTATGCCGACCGCGCCCAGGCCGAGGCGGCCCGCCTGCAGGCGGTGAAGATCCGCGCGGATGTGAAGGCCGAAGTGATCACTCTGGACGCGGCGGCCGGCAGCAGTGCCCCGGTCGCGGCCACTCCGGCATCGGCTACGCCGAGCGCCAGCACTCCGTCCGCAGCCACTGCGCCGTCGGCCAGCAGCAACCCGGTCCGCAGCGAAAGCCTTCCGCCGAGTACGCCGACCGCAACGACCACCCCGGCCGCCAGGCCGGAACCGCCGAAGCCGGCGCCGAAGCCCGAGCCGAAGCCGGAGGCCACCGCAAGCAAGCCGGCGACGGCGCCGACCACGCCGGCGGCACCGGCTGCCAGCGGCGTCGGCTTTGCCGTGCAGCTGGGCGCGTTCGGTCAGGCCAACGATGCCAATGCCCTGCGCGACAAGGTCCGCGCCGCCGGTTTCAGCGCGTTCGTTGAACAGGTGCGCACGGACAAGGGCACCCTGCATCGCGTCCGCGTCGGGCCGGTGGCCAACCGCGCCGATGCCGAGCAGCTGAAGGCGCAGGTCGCCGCCAAGGTCGGCGTGGCCGGCATGGTGCGACCGCACCCATGACCCACGCGCAGCCCCGTTGCCAGCGCCGCCGAAGGAGCGGGGCGCCATGATCGACGTTGTGCTGCTGATCGTGATCGCCGCCTCCACCTTGCTGGGGATGCTGCGCGGCTTTGTGGGAATCGTCATCGGCACCCTGTCGTGGCTGCTGGCCGCGTGGGCGGCCTTCGCCTTCGGCAATGATGCCGCCCATTGGTGGGCCGCCCCGGCGGCCCCCGGTGGCGAACACTTCGTCGGTGGCTACCTGGGGGTCGGCATCGGCGTGATGATCGTGGTCGCGGTGATCGGCATGGTCATCAAGGCCCTGGTCCACCGCAGCATGCTGACCAGCCTGGACCGCCTGCTGGGCGGGGTGCTGGGCGCGGTGCGGGGCGGCCTGATCGCCGCGATCCTGCTGCTGCTGGGCAGTTTCACCCCGCTGACCGCCGAGCCTTCCTGGCAGCGTTCGGCGGTGCGCCCACTGCTGAACCCCACCGTTGCCTGGATGAACAGCAAGCTGCCGCACTGGGAGGTTCCCGGCGCCGATCTGCTGCCCAAGGGCTTGCCCACCGACGCCCTGTCCCCATCTGCATTGATGGAGTTGGGGAAGAACGCAGGCGCCGGGTTGGGAAAGCCGGGCGCGGCAGGCGATAATGGCATCCTCAACCAGGTAGTGGCAGGCAGCGGATGGCTGCGGCCTGCGAAAGCGGAACAGGGCGATTCCTACGATCCGGCCGAAGTGCGTCCGGACGCCCCAGCACTGCCGGACAGTATCGAGCCGGGCGATCCGGCCAATGTCGACCGCGCGCGCGGCGACCACCGCGGCCAGGTACGGCCACCTTCCTTGTAACTGGGCAAAGCCCAGCGGAGACCTCGCACCATGTGTGGCATCGTCGGAATCGTCGGCAACCAGAACGTCGCCGGGCAGTTGTATGACGGCTTGACCGTCCTCCAGCATCGCGGCCAGGACGCAGCAGGCATCGCCACCGTCAATGGCAGCCGCCTGCGGGTGCAGAAGGCCACCGGCCTGGTCCGCGATGTGTTCGATGCCCGCACCATGTCCACCCTGGAAGGCAGCGTCGGCATCGCTCATGTGCGCTACCCGACCGCCGGTTCGGAAGGCATGGACGAGGCACAGCCGTTCTACGTCAACTCGCCGTACGGCATCGCGCTGGCCCACAACGGCAACCTGATCAACACCGAGGCGCTGCGCCAGCAGGTGTTCGAACAGGACCGGCGCAACGTCAACACCGATTCGGACAGCGAAGTGCTGTTGAACGTGTTCGCCTACGAACTGGAGCAGCAGCGCCAGCTCAGCCCGGAAGCGGCCATCCGTGCCGTGGCTGGCGTGCACCGCCGCTGCAAGGGCGGCTATGCGGTGGTCAGCGTGGTGCTGGGCCTGGGCCTGGTCGCCTTCCGTGACCCGCATGGTATCCGCCCGCTGGTGCTGGGCAAGCGCAGCCACGCCGAGGGTGATGAGTACATCGTGGCGTCCGAATCGGCCGCGCTGGACGTGCTGGGCTTCCAGCGCGTGCGTGACGTGCAGCCGGGCGAAGCGCTGGTGATCACCGCGCGTGGCGAGCTGTTCTCGGAGATCTGCGCCGAGCCGGCCGAGCACACCCCGTGCATCTTCGAGTACGTGTACTTCGCACGCCCGGATTCGATGATCGACAACGTGTCGGTGCACAAGGCGCGCATGCGCATGGGCATCAAGCTGGGCGAGAAGATCCTGCGCCTGCGCCCGGACCACGACATCGACACCATCATCCCGATCCCGGACACCTCGCGCGACGCCGCGCTGGAGATCTCCAACGTACTCGGGGTGAAGTACCGCGAAGGCTTCATCAAGAACCGCTACATCGGCCGCACCTTCATCATGCCGGGGCAGGGCGAGCGCGTGAAGTCGGTGCGCCGCAAGCTCAATCCGATCCACCTGGAATTCCGCAACCGCGTGGTGCTGCTGGTGGACGACTCGATCGTGCGCGGCACCACCAGCCAGCAGATCGTGCAGATGGCCCGTGATGCAGGCGCACGCAAGGTCTACCTGGCCAGCGCGGCGCCGCCGGTGCGCTACCCGAACATCTACGGCATCGACATGCCGGCTGCGGAAGAGCTGGTCGCGCACAACCGCAGCGTGGAAGAGATCGAAGCCCACCTGGGCTGCGACTGGCTGATCTACCAGGATCTGGAAGACATGGAAGCGGCAGTGAGCGAGGGCAACCCGGCGCTGCGCAACTTCGATTCGTCCTGCTTCAACGGCCACTACCCGACCGGTATCGAGCCGGGCTACTTCGAGCGCATCCAGCAGCTGCGTTCGGACGATGCCAAGCACAAGCGCCGCGCCTGAGGTCCAGGCGTGGTTGACGTGCCCGACGTTGGTGGTGATCTGCTGCGTGCGGCGCAGCAGTGCCTGGCCGAAGCCGACCCGCTGCGCAAGGTCGCGCTGACCCAGGCGTACGCCGCCGCGTTCCGTGCCGGTCGCCTGAGAGTGGCCGCCGATGCGCCGCCGCCGGAACCGATCCGCATGCCCGGCCGGCCGGCGCAACTGGTGCTGGTGCATCCGCGCGAGGTACCGCGGCGCGGACTGGGCGGCGTGGAAGGGCGGGCCGCCTTCATCCACGCCATCGCCCATATCGAACTCAACGCGATCGACCTGGCTTGGGATGCGGTGTACCGCTTCCGCGGCCTGCCGCCGGCGTTCCATGCCGACTGGGTCAGCTGTGCCGACGACGAATCGCGGCACTTCATGTTGCTGCGCGAACGCCTGCAGGTGCATGGCCACGACTATGCCGATTTCCCCGCGCACAACGGCCTGTGGGAAATGTGCGAAAAGACCGCGCATGACGGCCTGGCACGCATGGCGCTGGTGCCGCGCGTGCTGGAAGCGCGCGGCCTGGACGTCACCCCGGGCATGATCGAGAAGCTGCGCAACGTCGGTGATGGCGAAACCGCCGACGTGCTGGAAGTGATCCTGCGCGAGGAAGTGGCGCATGTTGCCGCCGGTTCGCGCTGGTACCGCTGGTACTGCGACCGCGCCGGTGTCGAGCCGCGCGCACGCTTCAAGGAACTGCTGGTGGAGTACGCCGGCGGCTACCTGCACGGGCCGTTCAACATCGAAGCGCGCCTGCTGGCTGGTTTTGATGCGGATGAGCTCGCCAACCTGGTCGAGCAGGCGGGTTGAGAAAAAGGGGACGGAGGGGATCAAGTCGTTTGTGGCATTAACGACTTGATCCCCTCCGTCCCCTTTTTCTTATGCATTCGGCAACACCACGCGCTTGCCGTCCACGGTCGGCCGGTTGATGTAGAACAGGCCGGGACCCGGCCGGTACGGCAGTTCGCTGACGCCGGCATCGGCGGCGTAGGTCAGTGCGGTGTCGCCCAGTGCATCGAAGTTCCAGTGCGCTGACTGCATCAGGTAGCGCCGCCGCAGCAGCGCCTCCTGTGTCTGCGTCAGCGGCTGTCCGGCCACCAGGCGGCGTGCGATCGGCTGCAGGGCGGATGGCAGCTCCCAGCCGGGAACTCTGGCCGCATTGGCGGTCCATTGCACGCCGGCATCGATGGCCCGCTGCTGCATCACCAGCAGTGCGATCAGTTGATAACGCCAGTCGATGCGCCGACGCAGCACCACCGCGGCCGTCACATACAGCACCGGTGACAGCAGCACGCTGCGGCTGCCGGCGCGACGCTGCTGCTGCCACTGGTGCCAGACATCCACCCAGATCTCTTTTTCCCCAACGCCCAGCTGCTGCCGCCAGCGTTCGGCATCGGCCTGTGTTTCAGCGTAGGCCGTGGTGGCCTGCAGCAACGCCAATGGTGGGACCTGGTAGTCGGCAACCGCTGGGCGGCGCAACTGTTGCCGGCGCGGTCGGCTGAGCAGCTTGGGGCCTTCCTCCAGCTGGTTGTAGCCACCACCGATGTTGGCATGCACACCGGGCAGGGCGATCTCGGCGAATGGCGGCGCCACGCTGGTCAGCGGATAGTGCTGGCGGTGTTCATCGCGTGCAGTGAGCTGCACGACGCGACCGGCGATGCCGCTGTGCAGGGCCAGCTGCGGGTGCTCATCGGCGCGGCCGCCATTGACTGCGACCACGGTGTCGAACAGTCCGATGAAGCGCAGCACCGGTGTGGCGGGGGCGAAGTTCGCAGTGCAGGACAGGCCGGCGCCCTGCAGCAGCTGGCGCCAGCGCACGCTGTCCCAGCCCTGCAGCTGGTTGGCGATATCACGTGCCGCGGCAGCGCCGCGCGAATAGCCGAACAGATCCAGCTGCACGCCACGCAACGGTCGCTGCCAGCGCGCGGACAGCTCGGCCAGTGCCGCCGGCAGCAGCACCTGCAGCGCGCGCTGCACTTTCGCACGAACGCCACTGGCACCGATACCGAAGGCCAGTCCGATCAGATCATCATCGGCATCATCGCGGGTGCCCACGCCCTCCACATAGATCGACAACGAAGGTGCGCCCATCGCATTGCGGCGGCTGTCCGGATACAGCTGCTGCAGGCGCGCGATGTTGGTCAGGCCGTTGTCGTAGCTGCTGGTCAGCCGGCTCTGGTAGGTCGAATCATCATCCGCGCGCAGCTGCGCCGGACGTGGCTGCGGAACCTGTGGGCGACCGCGTGCCAGGTTGTGTGCGTTGTTGCGGGTGCCATCGAAGAACAGGCCAATCCGCAGCATGCCGACATCTTCATCCGTGTCCTGCGATGGTGCCATGTGCATGTCCCGTCGTGACTGCGTCACGGTAGCGCGAAAGCGGTGTATTGACGAAGTGTAGTGACGCTTTTGACCTTACTTAACGCAGATGCGGTCGATCACAGTTCCTGATTTTCATTCCCATCTTCTATTGAATTCACACGACCCGCGCAGGCCATATGGCCAGACCCGGCAAACCCGGGCGTGCTGCATCAACGCTGTTCACATCATTCAAGGAGCGACGCAATGTTGTCCAGATCGATTGGCAAAGCGGCAGGTGGCCTGGTGTTGGGTTTGTCGGTGGCAGCGGCCGCGCATGCGGCACCGTTGTTCGAGCCGGTGACGGTCATCAGCCGGGCATCGGCAAACAGTGAGCCCGCGCTGGGCAAGCTGCTGGCCACCCCGTCCACCGCGACGGTACAGGAAGTGCGTGTCGACGCTGCTGCCACCGCGCAGCCGCAACTGGAGTTCGAACTGCTTGGCCAGCGCGTGCAGGCGGTGCGCAGCAAGGTGGAAGCCCTGCCCGATGGCGGCAGCATCTGGTACGGCCAGTTGCGTTCGCCGTCCGATCGGCTGACTGCCGCCACTTCGAACGGTCAGGATGATCCTGGCAATTCAGTGATCCTGGTGCGTTCGGGCAACACCCTCACCGGCTCGATCCGCAAGGACGGCAAGCTTTACCGGCTGCGTCCGCTGGGCAACCGCCATGTACTGGTGGAAGTGGATGAATCGCGGATGCCGGCCGATCATCCGGCCGACTACAACCAGCTGCCGAAAATCCCGATGGGCAACAATGACCGCATCGGCATCGCGCAGGCCTCGTCCGGCACCCCGGCCACCATCCGCGTGCTGGTGGTGGCGACCAATGCAGCGGTAACGGCCTATGGCGGCAACATGCAGTCGCTGGTGCAGCTGGCGGTGGCCGAATCCAACCAGGGTTACGTCAACAGCAACGTTGGCATCACCCTGCAGCTGGCCGGCTATGAAACCACCAACTACACCGAGTCCGGCAACTTCACCACCGACCTGACCCGCTTCCGCAACACCAGCGACGGCTACATGGACAGCATCCACACCAGCCGCAACAACACCGCGGCCGATGTCGGCGTCCTGCTGATCAACAACACGAGCTACTGCGGGTTGGCCTCGGGCATCGGCTCGACGGCATCGACGGCCTTCGCGGCGGTGTACTGGGATTGCGCGACCGGCTACTACTCCTTCGCACATGAGATCGGCCATCTGCAGAGTGCGCGGCACGATATCGCCAGTGATCCCAGCACGTCGCCCTATGCCTATGGGCACGGCTATCGCTACGAGCCGTCCTCCGGTTCGCGCTGGCGCACGATCATGGCCTATGACTGCTCGGCCGGTTGCCCGCGCCTGAACTACTGGTCCAACCCGAACATCAGCTACAACGGCATCCCGATGGGCAATGCCAGTACCGCCGACAACCAGCGCGTGCTGGTCAATACCAAGGCCACCATCGCGGCCTTCCGCTGAAGCCAGTCGCCGACCGGGGTCGGCGTCTACCCGGGTGCGTGCACCTGCCCTGGTAGATGCCAACCTTGGTTGGCACCCTGCGATCCATCATTCGCGCGCGAGCGTATCCAGCGACCAGCCGCCGGCATCCACGCGCAGTACCGATCCCTGTTCGTACCAGTCACCCAGCACGATGCGGTTGCAGGTGCGGCCACCGGCCTGCAGCGTGTGCACCGCCGGGCGATGGGTGTGGCCGTGGATCATGGTGTCCACGCCATGGCGCACGAAGGTGGCATCGACTTCGGCCGGAGCCACATCGGTCACGGTCTCGAACTGCGCACGATCGTCCTGCTTCATTTCCGACTGGCGGGCCTGGCTGGCGTCGCGTGCCTTCTGCGCGAAGGCGATGCGTGCGGCCAGCGGCTGTGACAGGAACTGCGCCTGGAATGCCGGGTCGCGCGTCTGTGCACGGAACTGCTGGTAGGGGATGTCGTCCGTGCACAGCAGGTCACCGTGCTGCAGCAGCACCGGGCGACCGTACAGCTCGATCACGCACGGGTCGGGCAGGATGCGCAGGCCGGCACGGCGCGCATAGTCTTCGCCGAGCAGGAAGTCGCGGTTGCCGCGGATGAAATACACCGGCACGCCGCTGTCGGAGAGCACCTTCAGCGCGTCGGCCACTGCATCGGCGGCGGGCGAGGGCGTGTCGTCGCCGATCCAGGCTTCGAACAGGTCGCCGAGGATGTACAGCGCATCGGCGCCGGGCGCCTGTTCGCGCAGGAAGCGCAGGAACAGGTCGGTGATCTCCGGACGACTGGGGTCCAGGTGCAGGTCGGAAATGAACAGCGTGGTCATGCCTGCATTCTAGGCCATCAACGATGGCGGTAGCGCCGGGCCATGCGTGGCCGGCGCGGCGGCCATCACACCGGCAGCGGCAACCAGGCCAGGCTGGCCGATGCCAGCAGGATGGCAATGCCGGTGGCGGCCAGTACATCGGACGGGTAGTGCAGGCCCAACACCACCCGCGACAGCGCGACGCCGAAGGTGAACGGGACCAGCAGCGGTGCCAGCCACGGGTAGTAGGCCAACGCGACGATGGTGAACGACACCGCGTGCAGGGTGTGCCCGGAGGGGAAGCTGAACTCGTCCAGCGGTGCCACCCAGGCACGGATGCGCAGATCGGCCGCATACGGGCGGGGACGCCGGGTCCAGCGCTTGAGGCCCTTGTAGAGCAGCAGCGCGGCCAGACCGGTGGCGGCCATGTGCACGGAGGCGCGCAGTCCGTCGAAGCCGTCGAGCAGCACCAGCGCGCCCATCAGCACGTACCAGAACACGCCATCGCCGAGACGGCTGATGACCGAGAACAGGCGACGCACGCGGCGACGCCGGCAGTAGTGGTTGGCCCGGCGGCAGAGCCGCGCCTCGCGGCCGGCCAACAGCTCAAGCGGCGTGGTGCGCATGGCCGCTCCTCCGCGACTGGGCCAGCTCGGACAGCAGCGCATCGAACTCGGCAACCACCTGCTGTGGATGCAGGCGCTTCATCGCACGCGCGGCGCTGCTGCCGAATTCGCGGCGCCGTGCATCATCGGCGGCCAGCTGCACGGCTGCCTCGATGAACTGCTCATCGTTTTCCACGGCCGCGCCGTTCTCGCCATTACGCAGGTATTCGCGGGCCGCACCGTAGTCGAATGCGACGGTGGCCAGGCCGCTGGCCATGCTTTCCAGGGTCACGTTGCCAAAGGTCTCGCTGCGGCTGGGGAACAGGAACAGGTCACCGCTGGCGAAATGCCGCGCCAGGGCCTCGCCGCGCTGGATGCCGCAGAAGATGAAATCCGGGTTTTCATGTGCCAGTTTTTCGCGGGCCGGACCATCACCTACCCAGACGAAGCGGGCTTTGGGCCGGATCTGCTGCAAGCGCCGGAAGGCTTTCACCGCCAGGCCAAGGTTCTTTTCCGCGGCGATGCGGCCGACATGGATCGCGACCAGGCCATTGCCGTCCACGCCCCATTCCTCGCGCAGCCCCGGGTCGCGCCGGCCCGGATCGAACTGCTGGCTGTCGACCGCACGTGCCAGCAGGCGTACACGTTCGAAACCCTGTTCGCCGAGGAACTGCTGCAGTTCGCGGGTGGGTACCAGCGTTGCGTCGGCCTGGTTGTGGAACCGGCGCATCCAGCGCATCGCAGCGGCCTGCAGCCAGGCGACGCCGTAGTCGGGCAGGTACTCGTCGAAGCGGGTGTGGAAACCACTGGCGACTGGAATGCCAAGGCGGCGCGCGGTGCGCAGCGCCGACCAGCCCAGCGGGCCTTCGGTGGCGATGTAGACCGCATCGGGACGCTGCTGCTGCCAGTGGCGGTTGAGCCGGATCGGTGCAGGCAGGCCGAAGCGCAGGCCGGGGTAGCGCGGCAATGCGGCACCCGGAACCAGCAGCGTGCCTGGCGCCGAGTCCAGCGCTTCGCTGGTCTGGCGTGGCCGGATCAGGTCGATGTCATGGCCGGAAGTGCGCAGTCCCTGCTCCAGGCCCTGCACGGTCAGGGCAACGCCGTTCACTTCCGGCGGGTAGGTCTCGGTGACGATGGCATAGCGCATGGCGGGCCTCCGGGTTTCCGGCATGCTCGGGCCTGGCGATGTAGCGGATATGACCGCTTTGCGACCACGGGATGACGGCGGTCCGGTTCCCATGGAGCCACGGCCCCGAAGGGCCGTGGCGGTGGTCCAGGAAGCGCGGTGGATCAGAAGCGCTGCTGGTATTTCATGTAGATGAAACGACCGATGTCGAAGCCACCGTAGTAGGGGAACAACGAGTTCAGCCTCAGGCCACGAACGGCCGGAACTGGATGCCCAGCCCGGCGATGCCGTCGGTCTCGCCGATCAGATCGGCGCGCAGCAGCGGCCGGGCATCGATGAAGGCCTGCGGCACGATCAGCGACAGGCGGTTGTCGTCGGCGGTCAGTTCCAGCGCGGGCAGTGGATCGTCCTCATGGGCACGATTGAGCAGCACCGCCAGGCGCAGCAGGGCGGCCAGCCGGCGAGCGGTCAGCAGCAGGCGCTCGGGCAGGGCGTCGAAGGCGGTCTTGGTTACGCTGCGGCGATGGCTGCGCACCAGCGCGGCCAGCATCTGCTGTTCCTGCCGCGAGAAGCCGGCGATATCCGAGTGTTCCAGTACGTAACTGCCATGCACGTGATAGCCGCTGTGCGCGATCATCAGGCCCAGCTCGTGCAGGCGTGCGGCCCAGCCGAGCATCCGCGCGTCGTCGGCATCGAGCCGCCAGCGTTCCTGCACCTGTTCCAGCAGTGACAGCGCGGTGTCCTGCACGCGATCGGCCTGCACGGTATCGATGCCGTAGCGCTGGCTGAGTGCGGACACCGATTCATCGCGCAGGTCGTTTTCGCCAGCGCGGCCGACGATGTCGTACAGGATGCCTTCGCGCATCGCCGCCTTGCTGACCAGCAGCTTCTGCAGGCCCAGTGCCTGGAAGGCGGCCTCCAGCACCAGGATGCCGCCGGCGATGATCGGGCGGCGGTCGCTGGACAGGCCCGGCAACTGGATGTCGTCGATCTTCTTGGCCTTCAGCAGTTCGTCGCGCAGCTGGGGCAGGGCCTCGGCGGTGATCGCGCCCTTGCTCAGCTTCATCGTGGCGCAGATCTCGCTGATCGCCTTGTGCGTGCCGGACGAGCCCAAGGCTTCCTGCCAGCCCAGCGCGCGGTACTTGCTGGCGAAGGGCTGGAACTCGCGGCCGATCTCGGCCAGTGCGTCCTTCCAGCGCTTCTTGCTCAGCTTGCCGCCGGGGAAGAAGCGCCGGGTGCTGGCGATGCAGCCGGCCTGCAGGCTTTCGCGCTCCAGGGTCTGCATGCCCATGCCGATGATGAATTCGGTGGAGCCGCCGCCGATGTCGATCACCAGCCGGCGCTGGCCGGGCTTGGGCGGTTGCGCGTGGGCCACGCCCAGGTAGATCAGGCGCGCTTCTTCGCGGCCGCTGACCACTTCGATGGCATGCCCGAGCGCGGTTTCGGCGGGAACCAGGAACGACTGCGGAGAGCGCAGCTGGCGCACGGTGTTGGTGGCCAGTGCGCGCACCCGGTGCGGCGGCACGTTGCGGATGCGCTGGCCGAAGCGGGCCAGGCATTCCAGCGCGCGCTGCCGCGCAGCGGAGGAGAGCCCACCTTTGCCATCCAGGCCATCGGCCATGCGCACGGTCTCGCGCAGGCGGTCGATCACCCGCAGCTGGCCGAGCGTGTAGCGCGCGATGACCATGTGGAAACTATTGGAGCCAAGGTCGATGGCGGCCAGCAGGTCGCCATCCTGCAATGCGGGCGGAGTCGTGGTGGTATGCGGCATGGACGAATGTTAGCCGAAGGGGCGGTGTGCTCGTCACCGCGCGGCCTTCACATTTTGGAAGAGGGGAGTGCGGCAGGGCTGCGCCCTGCACCCGCCGAATCAACGGCAACGGCTAAAGCAAAGGCAAAAGCGGGCTATCCGTAGGATGGCGGGGTGGGTCCGATGGCAGGGGACGCCGTTAACCCGTCCATGGGGGCTTGGTCGCCGCATCCATGCGGCTCACACCCCTGCCACCGGACCCACCCCGCCTTCGACAGAATTCCGCTGCTGTTGGTAGGTGTCGACCTTGGTCGACACTGATCCAATCCCGACCAGAATCGGTGCCTGCCGCTCCTGGTAGGTGTCGACCTTGGTCGACACACCGGCTCACAGCCCCTGCATCAATGCCATCTGAGCAGAATGCGGGGCTTCGTCGTGCGCCGGGGCACGCTTGTGGTAGATGCCGTCGGCGTCCAGCTCCCAGGCGTTGAGGTTGTCGTCCAGGTAGTTCTGCAGGACTTCGCGGTAGACCCGCTTGGCCAGCTCCGGGTCGAGGATCGGGAAGCACGTC
Source organism: Stenotrophomonas sp. GD03819 (assembly GCF_029841665.1). Taxonomy (NCBI): domain Bacteria; kingdom Pseudomonadati; phylum Pseudomonadota; class Gammaproteobacteria; order Lysobacterales; family Lysobacteraceae; genus Stenotrophomonas; species Stenotrophomonas sp. GD03819. The sequence continues at coordinate 130,041 of NZ_JAOCEW010000005.1, read as the reverse complement.
TCGACACGGCGCAGCAGGTTGCGTTCCAGCCAGTCGGCGCTGGCGCAGTACATCTCCGGTGCGCCGTCGTTGCCGAACCAGTAGACGCGGCTGTGCTCCAGGAAGCGGCCGACGATCGAGCGCACGCGGATGTTGTCCGAGATGCCCGGTACGCCCGGGCGCAGGGTGCAGGCGCCGCGGATGATCAGGTCGATCTGCACGCCGGCCTGCGAGGCGGCGTACAGCGCGCGCACCACCTGCGGTTCGTTCAGTGCGTTCATCTTGGCGATGATCCGCGCCGGGCGGCCGGCGGCGGCGATGCGCGTTTCGCGCTCGATGCGGCCGAGGATGCCGGTGTGCAGGGTGAAGGGCGACTGCAGCAGGCGCTTGAGCTTCATCTTCGAGGCCAGCCCGGACAGCTGCTGGAACAGCAGGTGCACGTCGTTGCCGATGTCCGCATCGGCAGTGATCAGGCTGATGTCGGTGTACGCGCGGGCGGTGCCGCTGTGGTAGTTGCCGGTGCCCAGGTGCACGTAGCGGCGCAGTTTGCGGCCCTCGCGGCGCACGATCAGCAGCATCTTTGCGTGGGTCTTGTAGCCGACCACGCCGTACACCACCTGCACGCCGGCTTCCTGCAGGCGATCGGCCAGGCCCAGGTTGGCCTCTTCGTCGAAACGTGCGCGCAGTTCAACCACCACGGTCACGTCCTTGCCGTTGCGCGCGGCCTGGATCAGCGCGTCGACGATCAGCGAATCCTTGCCGGTGCGGTACAGGGTCTGCTTGATCGCCAGTACGTTGGGGTCGATCGCCGCCTGCCGGATCAGGTCCAGCACTGCGGTGAAGGCATCGAACGGGTGGTGCAGCAGCAGGTCCTGGCGCGCCGCCGTCTCGAAGATGCCGTCGCTGTCGCGCAGCGTGCGCGGGGTCATCGGCGGGTACTTCAGGTCCGGCTGCGCGATCAGGTCGTACAGCTGGATGATGCGGTTGAGGTTGACCGGGCCGTCGATGCGGTACACCGCGTTCTCGGTCAGGCCGAAATTCTGCAGCAGGGTGCGCACGATGTCGCGTGGCATGTCCTGCGCGATTTCCAGGCGCACCGCCGGCCGGTAGCCGCGGTCGACCAGTTCGTCGCGCAGTGCCAGCGCCAGGTTCTCCACTTCCTCCTCGTCCACCACCAGCTCGGAGTTGCGGGTAACGCGGAACTGGTAGGCCCCCTGCACTTCCATGCCGGGGAACAGCTCATCGACGAAGGTGGACAGCACCGACGACAGGAACACGAAGTTCTGCGATCCGCCGAGCTTCTCCGGCAGCTGGATGATGCGCGGCAGCGAGCGCGGCGCACGCACGATGGCCAGATGGCCGGCGCGGCCGAACGCGTCGGTGCCCTTCAGCACCACCACGATGTTCAGCGACTTGTTGAGGATCTTCGGGAACGGATGCACCGGGTCCAGGCCCAGCGGCGACAGCACCGGCATGATCTCGTTGCGGAAGTAGGCGCGCAGCCAGCGCTTCTGGCGGTCGGTCCAGGAATGGCGGCCGAGCACGCCGATGCCGGCCTCCATCAGCGCCGGGCGCAGCGTCTCGTTCCAGCAGCGGTACTGCTGGTCCACCAGTTCCGCGGCGCGGTCGTGGATGGCATTGAGGATGGCCTGCGGGCTCATCCCGTCCGGCGCCGGCGGCAGGCCGAATTCCTGCGCGTGGCGCACGGCGGCGGCGCGGATCTCGAAGAACTCGTCTAGGTTGGTGCAGGAGATGCACATGAAGCGCAGCCGCTCCAGCAGCGGCACCTGCGGGTCCATCGCCTGGGCCAGCACGCGGAAATTGAAATCCAGCTGCGACAGTTCGCGGTTGATGTAGAGCGCCGGGTCACGCAGCGGATCGTTGTCCGGGCTCACGGGGAGGGGGAGGGATCCGAGGCTGCTCATGGCGTCATTCTTCGATGGAAGTCAGGGGGGCGGAGTCGCGCGGGCGCACGTGGTCGGCATCGAAATGGCAGGAAAACACCGAGCCCTTGCCAACCTCGCTTTCAATCTCCAGCCGCGCATGGTGCAGGCCGAGGATGTGCTTGACGATGGACAGGCCCAGGCCGGTACCACCGCTTTCGCGGGAGCGGCTGCTGGAGACACGGTAGAAACGTTCGGTCAGGCGCGGCAGGTGGGTGGCCGGGATGCCGTAGCCGGAATCGCGCACTGCCAGCACGGCGCCGTCGCCTTCGCGGCGGAATTCCACGGCGATGCGGCCACCGGCCGGCGTATAGCGCACCGCGTTGGTGACCAGGTTGGAGAAGGCGCTGTGCAGTTCCTTGGTCGAGCCCTGCAGGTCAACGCCGGCAAGATCGTCGATGCTGATCTGGTGGCGGCCCTGGCTGTGCGCTTCGGCTTCGCGGCGCAGGGTGGCCAGCATCGGCTGCATGGCCACGGTCTCTTCCTCGCTGTGTTCCTGCGACTCGAGGCGCGACAGCGTCAGCAGGTCTTCCACCAGCTGGGCCATGCGCTGGCTCTGCTTGCGCATTTCTTCCAGCATCGGACCGGTTCCCGGGAAATCCTCCGGGTCCATCATGTCCAGATAGCCGTGGACCACGGTGAGCGGCGTGCGCAGCTCGTGTGAAACGTTGGCGACGAAGTCGCGGCGCACCTGCTCCAGGCGCAGCAGCTTGCTGACATCGCGGGCGATCAGCAGCCAGTAATCGGAGGAATAGGGAATCAGGCGCAGGTTCAGGCGGATCGCCGGGTCGACCGGCGAGGGCACGTCCAGGATCGGCTCGGCATTGCGGCCACCAGCGAGCCAATGCGCCAGCGGCATCGGTTGCAGGCGTTCGACCAAGGCCTCGCCGAGGTCGCCCGGATGATGCAGGCCGAGCAGGGCGGTGGCCGCTTCGTTGAACCACTGCACACGCTGGCTGTTGCGATCCAGCACCACCACGGCATCGGGCAGCGCGGCGGCGGCGGCGCGGTAGCTGCGCAGCATGTCCAGCAGGCGGCGCTTGCGCACGCGCATTTCCACCTGGTTGCGGTACAGCAGGCGGTCCAGCTCGTTCCAGACGCCGGTGCCTTCTTCGGCGGTGTCCCAGCGCTGGCGCGCGGTCAGCCGGCGCAGCACGCTGCGCAGGCGCCAGTAATGCCATGCCAGCGTGGCCAGTGCGCCCAGTGCGATGCACAACCACAGATGGCCCGTGAACCACCCCACCAATCCGGCGAACAGCAGTACCGCGGCAACGGTGGCCAGGGTCTTCAACCAGGCAGAGCGGATGTGGCGGGGCATTGCGATCTCGTCGTTGAGGTGCGGCGGTTCACTGGGGTGAACCGAGGGTTATAGCAGAGTTGCCGGCGCCGGCACCCGCAGGTGCGTGGCGCGCCGGCACGACGAGACTCAGGTAGCAGTGGAGAAGCGGTAGCCGGCGCCGCGCACGGTCTGCACCATGTTTTCGGCGTTGAACGGTTCCAGCGTCTTGCGCAGGCGGCGGATGTGCACGTCGATGGTGCGCTCCTCCACGTACACGCTGCCGCCCCAGACATGGTCCAGCAGCTGGGCGCGGGTGTAGACGCGCTCGGGGTGGGTCATGAAGAAGTGCAGCAGGCGGTATTCGGTGGGGCCGATCGGCACCGGCTGGTCGTTGGCGAACACGCGATGGGCGGCGCCGTCGATGCGGATCGGGCCGACGGCCACGCTGCCGTCCTCGTCATCTTCGCGGGCGCGGCGCATCACCGCACGGATGCGGGCCAGCAGTTCGCGCGCCGAGAACGGCTTGACCACATAGTCGTCGACGCCAGCTTCAAGGCCACCGACGCGATCGTTCTCTTCGCCGCGGGCGGTCAGCATGATGATCGGCACTTCGCGGGTCAGGGTTTCCTTGCGCCAGCGGCGGGCCAGGTCCAGGCCGCTGGTGCCGGGCAGCATCCAGTCCAGCAGGATCAGGTCGGGAACGCGGTCGGCGATGGCGGTCTGGGCCTCACGGGCGTCGCCGGCGTGGACCGGTTCGTAATCGCCCTTGCGCAGGGCGAAGGCGACCATTTCACGGATCGCGGGCTCGTCATCGACGATCAGGATGCGTTTCTGCACGAGGACACCGTAGGGCTCGGTTACTGGAGTGGTGCCAGTAGACTACGGTTTGATGACATGTTTGTGACTGCCTGGCCGGAACCGGCCTGGATTGCCATCGGCCGGTCATGCAGCGCTCAGCGGCGGTCCAGATCCGGGTCCTGCACGCCCTGGCGGCGCAGCTCCAGCACGGTGGGGGTGATCGCCTCGATGCGCGCATCCACCCGTGCCCGGCCGACATAGTCCAGCGCCGGATTGCGCTTGAGCGCCTGCAGCTGCATCAGCGACTGTTCGGGCCGACCGCTGAGGAAGGCCGCCTCGGCGTAGGCCTCGCTGGCACGCACGCTGTCGCCGGCCAGTTCGCTGGCGCGGGCGTACCGCTGCTGGAAGACCGGATCGTTACCGCTTTGCGACAGCAGGGGCCGCAGCATGGCCTGCGCGCGCTGGCCGGCCTCGCGGCTGCCCTGTTCGTTCAGGATCTCGGCATAGGTCAGCGCCACCGGACGGCTGTTGGGGTGCTGGCGCAGCAGCTGCTCGAAGCGGCTGTTGGCCTGGGCGGTCTGGCCCGCACGCGATTCGGCCTCGCCCAGCCCCAGTGCCAGCCACAGATTGTCCGGGCGGGTCTGCAGCAGGCCTGCCAGGGTCTGCCGGGCCTGGGCGGCGCCGGCGCGACCGCTGCGCATCACCGCCAGCGCCTGGCCATAGCGTTGGGCATCGTTGAGGCCGTCCTTCTGGCGCTTGGCCAGATCGGCGTACTCGCGTTCCAGCTCGGGGGTGGAGTCCGCGCTGAGCACGCGCAGGCGCTCGCGCGCCCAGTCGAAGTCGCCACTGGCGCCGCGGCTGAGCTGGCCCATCGGGATGCGCAGCACGCTGCTGGGCAGCAGCGGGTTGTTTCCGCGCAACAGGGGTTCGGCCAGGCTGGGATCGGTCGGGTCCACGCGCTCCCTGCGCTCGCTACTGGGGGTGGTGGTGGTCAGCAGCACCGTGTCCTTCTTCATCTGCTCGGCGCGGGCCTTGGCCTCGCTGATGCGGGTGATGTTGACCGGGTGGGTGCGCAGGAACTCGGGCACGCTGTAGCCGCCCTCGTTGCCGCGCATCGCCGATGCCATCCGCTCGAAGAAGCCGGCCATGGCATCCACGTCGTAGCCACTGCGCGACAGGGTGCGGATGCCGAGGCGGTCGGCCTCGGACTCGTTGGAGCGGGTGTAGTTGATCTGCCGCTGCTGCATCAGGCCCATGCCGGAACTGATCGCGGCCATCGTCGCGTTGCCGGAGGAGGTGCTGTTGCTGGCCTGCGCGGCCACCACCGCCGCCAGCATGCCGAGCAGGATCGGGATCTGGTCGCGCTGGGCGCGCTCGACTCCGCGCAGCACGTGCTGCTGGGTGACGTGGGCGATTTCGTGCGACAGCACCGCGGCCACCTCGTCCTCGCGCTCGGCGGTCAGCACCAGGCCGGCATTGACCCCGATGTAGCCGCCCAGCGTGGCGAAGGCGTTGATCTGGCGGTCCTTCATCACGAAGAACGTGTACGGCTGGCGCGGCTGGTCGCTGTTGGAGCCGAGGCGGGTGCCCATGGTCTGCAGCCAGTCGTTGACCAGCGGGTCGTCCAGCAGGTAGCCGTAGTTGCGCAGCTCGCGCAGCATCATCGCGCCGTACTCGGCCTGGCGGGCCGGGGTCAGCAGCTCGCCGGCCGACGAGCCGATGTCGGGCAGCTTCTCCTGGGCCTGGGCCAGCGGCGTGGCCAGGGCCAGGGTGACGGCGGTAGTCAGCAGCAGGGCTCGCAAGCAGGAGGTCCTCGGGCGGGGCGCGCCAAGCGTGGCAGGGCAGGGGGCAACCATTCGTTAATCCACAGTGTTGCGGCCGTGGCGTGGAATTTCCAGCGCACCGGTACCATATGTAGACCGTCGATCCATCGTGGAGTTTCCCGTGACAGCCCAGACCGCCGGCGGTGCCCCCGCCATCACCATCTATTCCACCGCCGTCTGCCCGTACTGCGTGGCCGCCAAGAACTTCCTGAAGAGCAAGGGCCAGCAATGGACCGAGGTCCGCATCGACCTGGACCCGGTCGAGCGCGAGAAGATGATGGCCAAGACCCGCCGTACCAGCGTGCCGCAGATCTTCGTCGGCGACGTCCATGTGGGCGGCTACGACGACATGATGGCCCTGCACCGTGAAGGCAAGCTCGAGCCGCTGCTGGCCGGGCAGGGCCAGGCATGAGCGCGGCCGACGACGGCAGCAAGGACCGCATCGCCGAGTTCACCGAGTTCCGCAAGCGCATGAACGAGCGCATCCTGGGCGAGCCGAACCAGGTGGTGCGGCGCTTCTTCGCGCTGGACACGCAGACCTACCAGGCCGGTGCGCTGGACGTGAAGACCAAGGAACTGCTGGGCCTGGTGGCCTCGATGGTGCTGCGCTGCGACGACTGCATCAGCTACCACGTGGCCCAGTGCAAGGACGCCGGGGTGACCCGTGAAGAATTCTTCGAGACCTTCTCGGTCGGCCTGGTGGTGGGCGGCTCGATCGTGATCCCGCACCTGCGCCGCGCGGTCGACTTCCTCGACCAGCTCGAAGGCGGCGCCGCCGCCCCGGCAGCGCACGAGCACTGAGGTAGCGCCGGGGCATTTCCCGCAATCCAACAGTCCAGGAGCCCCCTTGTTGTTCAAGGGGGCGCGCCGACAGGCGCGGGGATAAGGTGGAATGCGCGGGCAATTCTGCCTGAGCCGGGCACTGGGACCATGGTCTATTTGGGACCTCGGCCCCGGCTCAGGCATAATTGCCGGTGAAACTTCCTTTGCGCCGGCGTTTCCGGGCACGTCCGGACGGCGTTTTTCCCCCTGTTCGGAACATCGATCAATGACGCAGAAAATTACGGTCATCCGCGGCGACGGCATTGGCCCGGAAATCATGGACGCCACCCTGTTCGTGCTCGACCAGCTCAAGACTGGCCTGGAGTACGAAGACGCCGACGCCGGCCTGGTGGCCCTGGAAAAGCACGGCGACCTGATGCCGGCGGTGACCCTGGAATCGATCGCGCGCAACAAGGTCGCGCTGAAGAGCCCGCTGACCACCCCGGTCGGTGGTGGTTTCACCTCGATCAACGTCAGCCTGCGCCGTCACTTCGACCTGTACGCCAACGTGCGTCCGGCCCACACCTTCCCGAACACCAAGTCGCGTTTCGACAACGTCGACCTGATCACCGTTCGTGAGAACACCGAAGGTGCGTACCTGGCCGAAGGCCAGGAAGTGTCGGCCGACGGCGAGACCGCCTTCTCCGGCACCCGCATCACCCGCAAGGGCTCCGAGCGCATCGTGCGCTACGCCTTCGAGCTGGCCAAGAGCACCGGCCGCAAGAAGGTCACCGCCGTGCACAAGGCCAACATCATCAAGTCGACCTCGGGCCTGTTCCTGAATGTCGCCCGTGAAGTGGCCGCGCAGTATCCGGACATCGAATTCCAGGAAATGATCGTCGACAACTGCTGCATGCAGCTGGTGATGCGTCCGGAACAGTTCGACGTGATCGTCACCACCAACCTGTTCGGCGACATCATCTCCGACCTGTGTGCCGGCCTCGTCGGCGGCCTGGGCCTGGCCCCGGGTGCCAACATCGGCAAGGACGCGGCGATCTTCGAAGCCGTGCACGGCACCGCGCCGGACATCGCCGGCCAGGGCAAGGCCAATCCGTGTGCGCTGCTGCTGGCAGCCGCGCAGATGCTGGACCACGTCGGCCAGCCGGAAAACGCCGCGCGCCTGCGCAAGGCCATTGTGGCGACCATGGAAGCCAAGGACTCGCTGACCGGCGACCTGGGCGGCACCGGCACCACCATGAGCTTCGCCAAGGCCATCGCCAGCCGCCTGTAAGCGGCCGGTCGGCCTCGGTTGGATCCCAGCGGGGCGCCTTCGGGCGCCCCGTTGCGTTTTCCGGTAGATCCACGCCATGCGTGGATGACGGAATGATCGGTTGTGCGGGTTTCGCACAGGTCATGTGCCCCGGCACGGCTGGTTCGTGCGCCAATCGCTCCGCATCCTGTGCCCCACACCCACCGCACAGGAACCCTCCCATGAACCTCACCGCCTTCGGCCTGGCCAGCCTGATCGGCATGGCCGCCACCGCCCCGGTCGCTGCCGCCGAACCGTCCCATCCCACCATCCGCCACATGGCCGGCGCGCCGGTCGCGGCCTCGCTGGATGCAGCGAAGACCGCCGTGCTGGTGATCGACTTCCAGAACGAATACTTCGATGCCAGCGCCGCGCCCGGCTTTGCTGGTGGCCGCATGGTCATTCCCGATGGCGTGGCCGCACTGCGCCAGGCCAGGCGGGTGGTCGAGTTCGCCGATACTCACGGCATCCGCGTGATCCACGTGCAGCATGTGTTGCCGGCCGGTGCACCGCTGTTCGCGCAGGGCAGCGTCAATGCCGCCTTCCATCGCGACCTGCAGCCGCGCAAGGGTGAGACCGTGGTGCAGAAGGACAATGTCAGCGTGTTCGCTGGCAACTCGGCCGCGATGCTCGACACGGTCCTGAAGGATGCCGGCATCGACACCCTGATCGTCACCGGCCTGCAGACCCATGCCTGTGTGGCCGGTGCTGCGCGCGACGCGGCGGCGGCACCGCGCGGCTACCGGGTGATCGTATCGTCCGATGCCAGCGCCAGCCGCGACCTGGACCTGGCCAGTGGCCAGCGCATCGATCATCGCGCGCTGCATGACGCCTCGCTGGCGCAGATCGAAGACGCCTTCGGTGATGTCATGAACACCGACGCGATCCTGGCGCTGCCGGTGCGCAAGGCCGGCGACGGCGCTTGATAAGCTGGTGGGCCCGCATGCCGTGGGCCCCGTCACCTGGAGTCGCTCGCCGATGGATCACTTCGCCGCCCTGCGTGCGCTGCGCGCCATCGTCGACGCAGGCAGTTTCACCGCTGCGGCTGAACGCCTGGGCACGACCCACTCGGCGATGTCACGGCAACTGCGGCAGCTGGAAGATCACCTGCAGGTTCGCCTGCTCGATCGCAACAGTCGGCGGCTGTCGTTGACCGAAGCCGGGCGCGACTATCACCGGGAGGCCGGCGTGCTGCTCGATCGCCTGCAGGAAGCGGACGACCGCGCGCGCGCCGGGCAGGCGCAGCCCAGTGGCGCCGTACGCATCAGCGTGCCGCAGGTGGTCGCCAGCCAGGAGCTGCCCCAGTGGCTGCCGTCGTTCCTGCAGCGCTACCCGCAGGTCTCGCTGGACCTGTCGGCCGATGATCAACTGGTCGATGTCGTCGGTGGTGGCTTTGACCTGGCGCTGCGTATCGCGGCCTCGCTGCCGGACAGCCAGCTGGTCGCGCGCGAACTGGCCAGGTGCCCGCGCATCCTGGTCGCTGCACCGGCCTATCTGGCGCATCATGGTCTGCCGCGTCAGGCATCGGATCTGGCGCAGCACACGCTGCTGGGCTTCAGTCCCACGCCGTCAATGCCGCCCTGGCAGTTGCAGGGGCCGCGCGGTGCCAGTGCGAGCATCGAGGCCGGGCAACGCCTGCGCGTGGATGCGACGCCGGCGCTGTATGCCGCCGCGCTGGCGGGAATGGGCATCAGCCTGTTCACCGCACTGACGGTGCAGGAAGACCTGCGCGCCGGTCGTTTGATCCGTGTGTTGCCGGCCTGGCATGCGGGACAGCGACGCTACTTCGCGCTGTATCCACATGCGCGTGCGCTTGCTCCCAAGGTGCGTGCGCTGGTCGAGCACCTTGCGGCGCACTACGCTGCGCAGGTGGGCGCGGCAGGGTAGTCGCGCGGCTGCAACCGAGGTGGTGATGGAGTCGGTGTATCTGCTGGTCGCGCTGGGCGCGATCGTCGCCGGATTCGTGCAGGGCCTGTCCGGCTTCGCCTTTGGCATGGTGGCGATGTCGTTCTGGGCATGGGGACTGGAGCCGCGGCTGGCGGCGACGCTGTCGGTGTTTGGTGCGCTGGTCGGTCAGCTGGTGGCGGTGTTCACCGTGCGCCGTGGCTTCAACCTGCGCCTGTTGCTGCCCTTCGTCTTGGGCGGGCTGGCCGGCATTCCGCTGGGCGTGATGGTGCTGCCGCAGCTGGACATGGACTGGTTCAAGGCGCTGCTGGGCGGCTTCCTGGCGCTGTGGTGCCCGGTGATGCTGATGGCGCGCTCGTTGCCTCCGGTCCGCGTCGGCGGCCGTATCGGTGATGCGATCGCTGGCATGGCCGGTGGCGTGCTCAGTGGCATTGGCGGCTTTGCCGGGCCGGTGCCGACGTTGTGGAGCACCCTGCGAGGCTTCGGCAAGGACGAACAGCGCGCGGTCATCCAGAACTTCAACCTGGCGATGCTGGCGGTGACCATGGCCACCTATGTCGGCAGCGGCCTGGTCAGCCGGCAGATGCTGCCGTATTTCGCCATCGTGGCACCGGCCATGCTGGTGCCGACCCTGCTGGGTGCAAGGGTCTACATCGGCATCAGCGAGGCGCGCTTCCGGCAGCTCGTGCTGGGCCTGCTGACCGCGTCAGGCATCGCGTTGCTGGTATCGTCGCTGCCGGTGCTGCTGGCGCGCTGAGGGAGGAACGACAAAGGGCGCCACGAAGGGCGCCCTTTGTCGTCTATTGCATGTTGCGGCTCAGCGCTGCTGGATTTTCGACAGCAGGCGCAGGAATTCAACGTACAGCCAGACCAGGGTCACCATCAGGCCGAATGCGCCATACCACTCCATGTACTTCGGTGCACGCTGGGCGACACCGGTCTCGATGAAGTCGAAGTCCAGCACCAGATTCAGCGCGGCCACGACCACCACGAACAGGCTGAAGGCGATGCCCAGCCAGCTGGAGTCATGGATCACCGGCACGTCGATGTTGAAGAAGCCCAGCACGAACGACGCCAGGTAGAGCAGGGCGATGCCGCCAGTGGCCGCGACCACGCCCATCTTGAAGTTCTCGGTGGCCTTGATCAGGCCGCTGCGGTACGCGAACAGCAGCGCGAACAGAGTGCCGAAGGTCAGCAGCACGGCCTGGAACACGATGCCCGGGAATTTGGCGTTGAACACGGCCGAGATGGCGCCGAGGAACAGGCCTTCCACCAGCGCGTACATCGGCGCGGTGACCGGCGACCATTCCTTCTTGAAAACGGTGATCAGCGCCAGCACCAGGCCGCCGATGGCGCCGCCCATGGCATACAGCCTGGCACCGGGCAAAACCTGACCGTAGTCGTCGATGGTCTGGTTCCAGGCGAAAGCGGCCGTCAGCACGGTCAACAGCAGCAGGAAACCGGTCTTGTTGACGGTGCCGTTGAGGGTCATTGCCTGGTCGGGGCTGGTCACCACCGAGCCGCTGGCGAGGTCGAGGAAGGTGGACTCGGAAAGAGCCGGGTTGCCGCTGCGCATGCGCGTTCTCCGTGCGAATGAGGGTCTGGACGGCCATCCGGCCGATGGGCGTGAGCATAGCCGATGACTGCTTTCGGCGTTGTGGCAGGCGCCGGATCTGTACATCCTGCGTTGACAGTTCCCAATGCGCTTGGCGACAATGACCAACTCCCCGGGCATGGCCCGAGGGGATTGCAAGACCGGGGTATAGCGCAGTCTGGTAGCGCGCCTGCTTTGGGAGCAGGATGTCGGGGGTTCGAATCCCTCTACCCCGACCAATCCCACATCACGTCGGATTGGACACCGTTCCGGTTCGGGCGCCCGTAGCTCAACTGGATAGAGCACCGGCCTTCTAAGCCGGCGGTTACAGGTTCGATTCCTGTCGGGCGCGCCATTGGAATCAATGGTTTATGAACTCACGCCCGCGAACATCGGTTCCCATTCGATGGCTGGGCAATCCTGGGTGGCGAGCGTTCCACCTTCCTCTTTTCCGATGAAAGATGCCCTTTGCCTGGGGTGCAGTCGCACGGCGTGATGCCAGGCGGGTTGCGGTGAACCTGCGTCTGGCGATGATCGGCTCACTCCGCAGGTGCTTGAGCAGCGCCGCCTGGGTTGGGGCAATGTGCCCGGCAACGAAAAAAGCCAGCGCTATGCGCTGGCCTTTCCCAAGTCGCGATGGTCGCGATGGAAGCACTCTGGTCGAGTGCGCCCTGGATGGATCACATCTGTTCCAGTTCGCCCACCCGGACCTTGCCGCCACCGCAGTTGCCGTGGCAGCCGCCGCTGATCGGGCCGCTGCCACCGCCGCCGCCGCCACCACCACCGCCGCCACCACCACCGCCCCGGGAGTTGGGCGGGAGGACGGTCGAAATCACTTCGCCGGAGTCGAAACCTGCACCTCGCCACGTGTAGTTGACGCAGGAAATACCGTTGCAGACGGTCAGGACATCGCCGGTCTGGACTCGCGTCTGGGCTGTCCAGACGGTGGTCCGGCCGTCATTGAGCTTCTGGACCTCTTGGGAAAGCTGCTGGTTGGTCACCGGATCGGGATACGGGGTTGCCAGCGTGCATCCGGCGGTGCAGTTGATGACGCCAGGAAGCTTTTTCGCTTGAAGGCTCCCGGCTGCCATGAACAGCAGCACGCCTGCAATGGCGGGAATGGAGTTTCTACCAAGCGAAGGGATAATCCCAATCAGTCTAGCTTTCACAATAGGTCCTTATCGTGGGATGCAACAGTTCTTGAAGATTTCGTTCGATGAAATGCGGGCTTTCTCTTTCTCTTGGCTGCTCAGGTTTTTCTCATGGTTGGCAATGTCAGTGGTGGTGGCAAAACGTGGGTCCAGCCGGTTGAGGACGCGGGTGTACGCCAGGGCGGCAACGGGATCCGCAGGAACGATGCCGCCATACGTGTAGGCCATCGCCATGTCGCTGATGACATTGACGTTCCCTTGTGATTCCAGTTCGCGCAGATATCCGGTGGCGGTGTCCTTCCACGCCTCGAGCGCCGCGGGATCACGGATTGCGTCATCAAGCGAACCGATGACTTTCTCCGGCGATCGCGAGTAAGCGCGCATCGCTTCCTGCGAGCCCATGGCGGCGGCCTTCGAAAGCCAATCGGCGTGATAGATGTCCTGATCCAGAGCCAGCGACTCGCACTCTTTGAGGATTCGTTCCGATCGCTCCAGGAACCAGTTGCCGGACCCGACCGTGGTGGCTGAATCCGCCAGCTTGTCAGCGCGATCCGAGATGAAGGTCTGGCACTGCTCGATGGTTCGATAGATTTCGTAGGTTGCCGTGGCATCTCCGGATTCGGAGCGCAGCATCAGTTGCTTGACGTGGGCGAGCGCGTCACCGGGAGGCCGGAACTCATTGCCTCTTACGATCTCGTAGGCTTTGGGGCCCACCGCCTTGTACGAGCCCGGCGGGATCTTGTTGTCCCGCTCCAGCCTCTGCGCGGCCGCCGCACCTGACGCCGGAAGCTGCCTTCCCTGGTCGGGCCTTTCATCAAGGCTGCCACTGTTCCCGGATTCCTCTGCCGTGGCATCGGCAGCTGGCTGCTGCCGGTAGCCGTACATTGCAACGGCTGCCACTGCCAGCACCGCTGCCAGCGTGACGAATCCGATTAGCCGCTTGCTCATCTATTGATCTCACCTTCATTGCAGGAACCGGCATGGTTGCAAACGTGCGCCTCGCGTTCCATGTCCTGCAGCTAACGTTGTATGAATGGATCTCCCCCATTCCCGTTTGAGATTCATTCACGATTCGTTCACCAATCGTTCACGCCGTCGGGAGTGCGTCCGACCATGGCGAGCTGTTTGCCTGCACCTGACCTTCGGCGCAGGCGGCACGCACCTTCTGGCGCTCGGCATGAGATGCAGTTTGGAAAGGCGCGGGAGAGGTAGAGCAGGTGCTGGCCGAAGTGCATCGTCTGCGCAGTTGCCAACGGCGGCTTGCCCTGTACTGCGGCGGTGTCACCTCGCTGGCGTTGACTGGCCTGCTGACGGGGGCGACGGACCAACGCAGTGCGTCGATCGACGTGATCGAAACGATGTTGCAGATGGACAGCGGCGGCCGATGTTCTCGGCCTAAAGCGCTTGCACGCGCAGGTGTGCAAGCCATTGCCCGTCGTGTGTTTCCTGGCAGGACGCAGTCGCACAATGCGATGTTTCAGCTGCTCGACGGAGCGGGCCAGCCGCGCCAGCAGTTGCAGGTCACGCCGAAGGGGGAGGCCACGCTGTCATTCCTGGACGAGCATGGGGACGCCGTGCGTGTGATCTCGGCGGAGCAGCTCTGATCTCCTGTTCCGGCCCCTGCACATCAATGTGAAGAAGTGCTTGCAATTCCTTCGCGACTCCCGGAAAATGCCGGACTCGCTTCGGGGGACGGACTTCTGGTTCCGCCCGGTAGCAAAGCATCAAGTTCCAACGTCAGCCTCATCGGCGGTGGAGCGAAAGTTTCAGTGGTGGCTGTAGCTCAGTTGGTTAGAGTACCGGATTGTGATTCCGGTGGTCGGGGGTTCGAATCCCCTCAGCCACCCCACTGATTCAACCGCATCGGCGCAGCCGAAACGGTATTGCAATAAACAGAAAGCACGCTACAATGTGCGTCTGAGTTTCACGGGCCGTTAGCTCAGTTGGTAGAGCAGTTGACTCTTAATCAATAGGTCCAAGGTTCGAATCCTTGACGGCCCACCAAGGCAGAAGCCACCTGGTACCCCAGGTGGCTTTTTTCTTATAGGTGTGACTCCCATCGTTTCGATGGGGCACGCGTTGCAGAACCCGCTCGGCGCGGATCTGCAGCAGCAGCGGGACCGCAGTGCTGGTTTCAACCACGTTGAAAAAAGTGCTTGCACCCACCGAGCGGATCGGGTCATAATTCGCGCCCCGATTTCGGGCTGTTAGCTCAGTTGGTAGAGCAGTTGACTCTTAATCAATAGGTCCAAGGTTCGAATCCTTGACAGCCCACCAGACGAAAGCCACTTGGTTCGCCAAGTGGCTTTTTTCTTGCCTGTTCGCCGGGTGGCGTCTGCAGATACCAGCGGTGCTGGCTGGAGTGGAGCCCCCTTGAGTCAAGGGGGCGCGGCGAAGCCGCGGGGATGTGGGGGCTGGTGAAGTGGGGCTGCGGCGCGAATGCGCAGCAGCTTCCCCTTGGTTCGCCAAGTGGCTTTTTTCTTGCCTGTTCGCCGGGTGGCGTTTCATCCGCGCATGGCGTGGATCTACTGAAGCGATGCTGAAATCAGGGGCATACGCGTCATCAGTGTTTTCAATGCTGTGCGCTGCTTCTCACCGCGCTGCGCCCTTCATCGCACCCAATGGATCTTCCGCGCCGAGAGCGCATGCATGTACGAAGGAAGATCCTGATGGCCGATATGAAACGACTGCGCCGGGGGCTGTGGGTTTCATTTGCGTTGCTGGTGTTGGTGGCCTGCGCGCCGGAACGTGATCCGGCGCAGACCGTGGAGCGCGATGCAGGTACAGGGGCGGTTCCGGCGCGCCCGGTCGGTGACGCCATGCAGATGCAGCCGGCGCAGCCGGTGGAGGGTGAAGCGGCGCCGGAGGCGATGGAGCTGCGTCGCGCCGACGAGGGTGGCGTGGATATCCGCAAGGTGGATGTGGCGGCCGGGCAGGGCGCTGACGCACCTGCGTCCCCTGCCGAGGCGAAGCACTGAGTCGCTGCCGTCCCGAACGGTCGCAGGACCTTCGGGGCGGGCAATGAGCACATGGCTGTCATGTTCAGTTTTGTGCAGGCCTTCCGATTCCCGCCGTCGCCTGCGACAATGAATGCCTGAGCCGGCCACGCGAAAGTGGCGGAATTGGTAGACGCCCTGGATTTAGGTTCCAGTGCCGCAAGGCGTGGGGGTTCGAGTCCCCCCTTTCGCACCAGTGCCGGCCTGTCCCCGCCCTGATCGGGCCATCTGCGCCCCCCTTGACCGGCACGCGCTGGCAGTGCAGGCCGAATTGGGCGAAACTAAAGGGCTGCGGCAAGCAGGCGCGTCCCAGACGTCGTGTCCTTACAACCGTTTCATCCCAATCATCGAGCCGGGGGCGTGGGCCACCGGTGGCAGGAGTCAACATGCAAGCTTCGATCGAATCCACCGGCAACCTGGAACGCCGCCTGAGCTTCTCGCTGCCGGAAGAGCGTCTGCAGAGCCACATCGTCGGCCGCCTGGGCGAAATCGCCCGTACCACCCGCATCAAGGGTTTCCGTCCGGGCAAGGTGCCGGCCAAGGTGATCGAGCAGCGCTTCGGCGCGCAGGTCCGTGGTGAGGCGCTGGACGGCCTGCTGCGCGAAACCTTCGACGCGGCCGTGCGCGAGCACGACCTGCGCATCGTCGGCAGCCCGCGCATCGACAAGGGCGACGAGGGTGAGTTCTCCTTCGTGGCCACCGTGGAAGTGGTGCCGGACTTCGGCGACATCGACGTCAGCAAGCTGACCGTCGTGCGCCATACCGCCGAGATCACCGACGCCGACATCGACCAGATGATCGAGAACCTGCAGAACCAGCGTCGTACCTGGGCCCCGGTCAGCCGTGGCGCGCAGGACGGTGACCTGGTCGCGGTGGAAACTTGGTCGCAGGCCGGCGAAGAGCGCCTGCCGGCCGAAGGCACCGAGAAGGGTTCGATCGTGCTCGGCCAGGGCATGATGTTCGAGACCATCGAAAAGGGCCTGGTCGGCCTGGCCAAGGGTGAAGAGAAGACCCTGGACGTCGAGTTCCCGGCTGACTGGCGCGTGCCGGTGCTGGCCGGCAAGACCGTGCAGGTCACCGTCAAGGTTGCCGAAGTCTCCGAGCCGGTCGTGCCGGCGGTCGACGAAGCCTTCATCAAGAGCTTCGGCGTGAAGGGCGGCGACGTGGAGCAGTTCCGCAGCGACATCCGCGCCAACCTGGAGCGCGAGCTGAAGGGTGCCCTGATGAACCGCCTGCGCCGCGAGGTCGGCGAGCAGCTGATCGCCGCCTATTCCTCGGTGGAAATGCCGCCGCGCCTGGTCGAGAACGAAGCCCGCGCCATGCTGGCCCAGCAGGTCGAGCAGATCCGCCGCAACGGCCAGAACGTTGGCGAGATCCCGGCCGATGCCCACGAAGGCTTCAAGGAAGCGGCCGCCAAGCGCGTGCTGGTCGGCCTGCTGGTCGGTGAAGTGGCCCGCATCAACGACCTGCGCCTGGAAGCCAAGCGCCTGAACGAAACGATGCGTCTGATCGCTTCGACCTACGAAGAGCCGGAGCAGGTCATTGAGATGTACCGCAATGACCCCCAGCTGATGTCTGGCCTGCAGAACCGTGTGATGGAAGAGCAGGTGATCGACTGGATCGCCGAGCGTGCCCAGCACACCGAAGAGAAGCTGTCGTTCCAGGACGCGATCCGCCAGTAAGCCCGGGCGGATCACCGGATGCCCCGCGCCTTTGCCGGCGCGGGGTTGTTGCCCCCCAAGATAGGTACCTCACGTAATGGACAACCGAACCAAAGCCCTGAACCTGGTTCCGATGGTGGTCGAGCAGACCAGCCGCGGCGAGCGTGCCTACGACATCTATTCGCGCCTGTTGAGGGAGCGCCTGATCTTCCTCGTGGGCCCGATCGACGATCACATGGCCAACGTGGTGGTGGCGCAGTTGCTGTTCCTGGAATCGGAGAACCCGGAAAAGGACATCAACATCTACATCAACTCGCCGGGTGGCGTGGTCACCGCCGGCATGGCGATCTACGACACCATGCAGTACATCAAGCCGAATGTGAGCACCACCTGCATCGGCCAGGCTGCCTCGATGGGCGCCCTGCTGCTGGCCGCAGGCGAAGCCGGCAAGCGCTATGCGCTGCCGAACTCGCGTGTGATGATCCACCAGCCGTTGGGCGGCTACCAGGGCCAGGCCACCGACATCGACATCCACGCACGTGAGATCCTGACCCTGCGTTCGCGCCTGAACGAGGTGCTGGCCAAGCACACCGGCCAGTCGCTGGAGACGATCGCGCGTGACACCGAGCGCGACAACTTCAAGAGCGCCTTCGAGGCGCAGGCCTACGGTCTGGTCGACCAGGTCCTGGAGCGTCGTCCGGATGAGTCGATCCAGGCCGGCTGACCGGCCTTCACGGGGCCATGGAGGCCCCGTTCCTGCAGGGTCGGGCGGGACTGGTGTCCCCTCGGCCCTGTGCTATTCTCGAATCGAACCCCCGTTCAGCGGGTGGGGTAACTGGGTAAGCGAAGCATGAGCGAAGACCGCCAAGGTCGTTCCACGGACACCGGCAAGATCCTCTACTGCTCTTTCTGCGGCAAGAGCCAGCATGAAGTGCGCAAGCTGATTGCGGGTCCGAGCGTGTTCATCTGTGATGAATGCGTGGAGCTGTGCAACGACATCATCCGCGAGGAACTTGAGGAAAAGGCCCAGTCGGCGCGCAGTTCGCTGCCGAAGCCGCGCGAGATCCTCGAGGTGCTCGACCAGTACGTGATCGGCCAGAACCGCGCCAAGCGCACCCTGGCCGTGGCCGTGTACAACCACTACAAGCGCATCGAGAGCCGGCAGAAGAACGACGACGTCGAACTGGCGAAGTCGAACATCCTGCTGGTCGGCCCGACCGGTTCGGGCAAGACGCTGCTGGCCGAGACCCTGGCCCGCCTGCTCAACGTGCCGTTCACCATGGCCGACGCCACCACGCTGACCGAAGCCGGTTACGTGGGCGAGGACGTGGAGAACATCATCCAGAAGCTGCTGCAGAAGTGCGACTACGACGTCGAGAAGGCGCAGCAGGGCATTGTCTACATCGATGAAATCGACAAGATCTCGCGCAAGAGCGAGAACCCGTCGATCACCCGCGATGTGTCCGGCGAAGGCGTGCAGCAGGCCCTGCTGAAGCTGATCGAAGGTACCGTGGCCAGCGTTCCGCCGCAGGGCGGCCGCAAGCATCCGCAGCAGGAATTCCTGCAGGTGGACACCAAGAACATCCTGTTCATCTGCGGCGGCGCGTTCGCCGGGCTGGACAAGGTGATCCAGGCCCGTTCCACCGACGTCGGCAGCATCGGCTTCGGCGCCAAGGTGAAGAGCAGCGAGCGCAAGCAGGAAGTGGGCAAGGTGCTGGCCGAAGTCGAGCCGGAAGACCTGATCAAGTTCGGCCTGATCCCCGAGTTCGTCGGCCGCCTGCCGGTGGTGGCGACCCTGGAGGAGCTGGACGAGCCGGCCCTGATCAGGATCCTGACCGAGCCGAAGAACGCCATCACCAAGCAGTTCAAGAAGCTGTTCGAGATGGAGAACGTCGAACTGGAGTTCCGTCCGGACGCGTTGTCGGCCATCGCCCGCAAGGCGCTCAAGCGCAAGACCGGCGCCCGTGGCCTGCGCACCATCGTCGAATCGGTCCTGCTGGACACCATGTACGACCTGCCGTCGCAGGAAAACGTCAGCAAGGTGGTGGTGGACGAATCGGTGATCGAGCACAAGTCCGAGCCGTACCTGATCTACCAGACCCCGGCGGCCCCTGAACAGAAGGCCGCAGGCGCTGAGTGATCCTTCCAGGTTGTTGATTGGAAAGGATTTTCAAGGAATGCCTTGCATCTGAAAGCCGATGGCCCCATAACGGGGCCATCGGCTTTTTTTGTCTCCGGAAGATGCCCTCCCGGAGGCGGTTTTCCCCTTCCCTGGAGCCCCCATGGCCCGTTCCCCAAGTGAAACCCTCGACCTGCCGGTCCTGCCGCTGCGCGACGTAGTGGTGTTCCCGCACATGGTCATCCCGCTGTTCGTCGGCCGTGACAAGTCCATGCACGCGCTCGAACAGGCAATGGAGGCGGACAAGCGCATCCTGCTGCTGGCGCAGAAGTCGGCCGAGACCGATGACCCGCATGCGGCCGATCTCTACCAGGTCGGTACGCTGGCGCAGGTGCTGCAACTGCTGAAGCTGCCCGACGGCACCATCAAGGTGCTGGTCGAAGGCCTGTCGCGCGTGCAGGTCACCCACGTCGACGAGCGCAACGGCTCGCTGCATGGGCAGGCGGTGGAAATTGACGCCACCGACGAGCGCGAAGCGCGCGAGGTCGAGGCGATCGCCCGCTCGCTGATGTCGCTGTTCGAGCAGTACGTCAAGACCAACCGCAAGCTGCCGCCGGAACTGCTGCAGACGCTGTCGGGCATCGATGAGCCGGCGCGCCTGGCCGACACCATCGCCGCGCACATCAGCGTGCGCCTGGCCGACAAGCAGCGCCTGCTGGAAACGCTGGCCGTCGGCGATCGCCTGGAGATGCTGGTCGGCCTGGTCGATGGCGAGATCGACGTGCAGCAGATGGAAAAGCGCATCCGCGGCCGCGTGAAGTCGCAGATGGAGAAGAGCCAGCGCGAGTACTACCTCAACGAACAGATGAAGGCCATCCAGAAGGAACTGGGTGACCTGGACGACGCGCCGGGCGAGCTGGAAGAGCTGGCCCGCAAGATCGCCGAAGCCGGCATGCCGAAGGCCGTTGAAGCCAAGGCACGCAACGAACTGAACAAGCTCAAGCAGATGTCGCCGATGTCGGCCGAAGCCGCGGTCGTGCGCAACTACCTGGAGTGGCTGCTGGGCGTGCCGTGGAAGAAGCGCAGCAAGGTGCGCAAGGACCTGAAGGTGGCGCAGGACACCCTCGATGCCGATCACTACGGCCTGGAGAAGGTCAAGGAGCGCATCCTTGAGTACCTGGCGGTGCAGTCGCGCGTGAAGCAGATGAAGGGCCCGATCCTGTGCCTGGTCGGGCCGCCGGGCGTGGGCAAGACCTCGCTGGGCCAGTCCATCGCCAAGGCCACCAACCGCAAGTTCGTGCGCATGTCGCTGGGCGGCGTGCGTGACGAGGCCGAGATCCGTGGCCACCGTCGTACCTACGTCGGTTCGATGCCGGGCCGCATCGTGCAGAACCTCAACAAGGTCGGCAGCAAGAACCCGCTGTTCGTGCTCGACGAGATCGACAAGATGTCGATGGACTTCCGTGGCGATCCGTCTTCGGCGCTGCTGGAAGTGCTCGACCCGGAGCAGAACAACGCGTTCAACGACCACTATCTGGAAGTGGACCTGGACCTGTCCGAAGTGATGTTCGTGGCCACCTCGAACTCGCTCAATATTCCGGGCCCGTTGCTGGACCGCATGGAAGTGATCCGCATCCCCGGCTACACCGAGGATGAGAAGCTCAACATCGCCACCCGCTACCTGGTGCCCAAGCAGATCAAGGCCAACGGCCTGCAGCCGGAAGAGCTGGAGATCGGCAGTGATGCCATCCAGGACATCGTGCGCTACTACACGCGCGAATCGGGCGTGCGCAACCTGGAACGCGAGATCGCCAAGATCTGCCGCAAGGTAGTGAAGGAGATAGCACTGGCCGGCCCGCAGCCGGCGGTGAAGGCGAAGAAGGGCACGAAGAAGTCCAAGGCGCTGGTGAGCGTGTCCAGCAAGAACCTGGACAAGTACCTGGGCGTACGTCGTTTCGACTTCGGCCGTGCCGAGGAAGAAAACGAGATCGGCCTGGTCACCGGCCTGGCCTGGACCGAAGTCGGTGGCGATCTGCTGCAGATCGAATCGACGCTCGTGCCGGGCAAGGGCCAGCTGATCCTGACCGGCCAGCTTGGCAACGTGATGAAGGAATCGGCGTCGGCGGCGCTGTCGGTGGTGCGTTCGCGCGCGGTCGGCTTCGGCATCGACAGCGACTTCCTGCAGAAGCACGACGTGCACCTGCACGTGCCCGATGGCGCCACGCCGAAGGACGGCCCGAGCGCCGGCGCGGCGATGGTCACCTCGCTGGTGTCGATGCTGACCAAGGTGCCGGTGCGTGCCGACGTGGCGATGACCGGCGAGATCACCCTGCGGGGTCGCGTCACTGCCATCGGTGGGTTGAAGGAGAAGCTGCTGGCCGCACTGCGTGGCGGCATCCGCACCGTCATCATTCCGGAAGAGAACCGCAAGGACCTTGCAGACATTCCGGCCAACGTCACCCGCGATCTGGAGATCGTGCCGGTGAAGTACATCGAAGAAGTCCTGGACCTGGCGCTGGAGCGTCCGCTGGCACCGAAGAAGGCGCGCAAGAGTGCGCAGCGTGTCACGGTGCGCAGCAAGGCCAAACCGAGTGGAAGCGCGCGCGTCAAGCATTGACGTGCGCTGTCCGATGGCCCGAAACCCGCGTCGTTGCTGGCTTTCCAGCTTGCGTGGGGGTAGGGCCACTGGTATAAAAGCAGCACTCGCGAATGAGTGATCGCTGTCAGCGATGACTGAATCGGCGAACCGTTTCCACATGGCGGCCGCATGCAGAAGGCGTGCGGTTGCTTCCCTGTCGAATAAGCGGAACCCACCGCCAAAGGAGTTGTAGAGAATGAACAAGACCGAATTGATCGATGCCGTTGCTGAAGCTGCCGACCTGACCAAGGCCGAGTCCAGCCGCGCTGTCGATGCCGTCGTTGCTGCCGTCACCAAGGCGCTGAAGGACGGCGATGCGGTCACCCTGGTTGGCTTCGGTACCTTCCAGGTCCGCGACCGTGCTGCCCGCACCGGCCGCAACCCGAAGACCGGCGACACCATCAAGATCGCTGCTTCGAAGAATCCGTCGTTCAAGGCTGGTAAGGCCCTGAAGGATGCTGTAAACTAAGCGGCTCGCTGGGGTGCTTAGCTCAGCGGTAGAGCGTCTCCTTTACACGGAGAGGGTCGGGGGTTCGAAACCCTCAGCACCCACCACAGCACCGCGGTAAAAGTTTGAGTGTGGAGCGGTAGTTCAGCTGGTTAGAATGCTGGCCTGTCACGCCGGAGGTCGCGGGTTCGAGTCCCGTCCGCTCCGCCATTCAACGAGGCCTCCGGCCAAAAGCTGGAGGCTTTGTTTTCTCCCCGGTCCAAGCCAGTGGGAAAACAAAAAAGCAACAATGCGGAGCGGTAGTTCAGCTGGTTAGAATGCTGGCCTGTCACGCCGGAGGTCGCGGGTTCGAGTCCCGTCCGCTCCGCCACTACATCGAGGCCCCCGGCCTGAAGCCGGGGGCCTTGTCTTCTCACCGACAGGTTCGGGAAGAAGGCGAAAAGGTTTTTGCAAGAACGGAGCGGTAGTTCAGCTGGTTAGAATGCTGGCCTGTCACGCCGGAGGTCGCGGGTTCGAGTCCCGTCCGCTCCGCCATTGCAGAATTCTTAAGTCCCTGTGAAAAAACTTTGAAAAAAGTGTTCATCGGGCTGGGTTTCCAGGGAGTCTTCGGATATACTGGGCGCCTGCAAAGTTTCAGCGCGGAGCGGTAGTTCAGCTGGTTAGAATGCTGGCCTGTCACGCCGGAGGTCGCGGGTTCGAGTCCCGTCCGCTCCGCCAACTTTAAAAGCCCTCGGCGCAAGCCGGGGGCTTTTTCTTTGGGCCGTGCCGCAGGCCTGCCGATGTGCTGATGGTGCAGGTCCACGAAGATCGGCGCAGGCCGCGCCGGCGCTGCTTTTGGTCCCTGCGGCGAAGCGGGTTACACTGCCGGGCTCGCCAATCAGGCCTTGTGATTCTCACCATGCTGCAGAAACTCCGCGACAAGACCTCAGGCTGGATCGTCACCGTGATCCTGGGGCTGCTGATGATTCCGTTCCTGTTCGTGATCGACAACAGCTACCTCGGTGGCGTTGGCGCACAGAACGTGGCCAAGGTTTCCGCGCCGCCGACCTGGTGGCGTTCGGCGCCGTCGTGGTGGCCGGTGCGCATGCTGTGGCAGCACCACGAGATCAGTGCGCAGGATTTCCGCACCCGCTTCGAGCAGGAGCGCATGCGCGAGCGCCAGCAGCAGGGTGAGAACTTCGACCCGCGCGCGTTCGAAAGCACTGAAAACAAGATGGCCGTGCTCGATCAGCTGATCGACGAGCAGGTCGTGCGCCTGGTGGGCGAGCAGGCCGGTGTCGTGGTGGGCGACGGTGCGGTGCGCGAGTACATCGCCACCATCCCGGCCTTCCTCGATTCGAACGGCAAGTTCAACGAGAACAACTATCGCCTGGCCCTGGCCGGTGGCAATCCGCCGCGTACGCCCACGCAGTTCCAGGAGCTGGTGCGCGAGAGCCTGCAGCAGTCGGTGATTCCGTCGGGCCTGCAGAATTCGGGCTTCGTCACCCAGGCCGAGACCGAGCGCCTGCTGAAGCTGCTGGGTGAAACCCGCGACGTCGAACTGGCCGCGCTGCCGGAAGTGCCGGCCGATACCGCGCCGGTCACCGACGAACAGATCAAGCAGTGGTATGACAGCCACGGCAAGGATTTCCGCCAGGCCGAAAGCGTGTCGCTGGAATACGTCGAGATCAACGGCGCGAACCTGCCGGCACCGACCGCGGCTGACGAAGCGACCCTTCGCAAGCGCTATGAAGACGAGAAGGCGAAGTTCACCTCGCCGGAACAGCGCCAGGCTGCCCATATCCTGATCACCGGTGACGGCGCCGAAGCCAAGGCGAACAAGATCGCTGCCGAAGCCAAGGCGGCCGGTGCCGACTTCGCTGCACTGGCCAAGGCCAATTCGGAAGACCCGGGTTCAAAGGACCAGGGCGGTGACCTGGGTTGGGTCGAGCGCGGTGCGATGGTCAAGCCGTTCGAAGATGCACTGTTCGCTGCCAAGGCGGGTGACGTGATCGGTCCGGTCAAGACCGACTTCGGCTACCACATCATCAAGGTCGCCGCGGTGCGCGGTGGCGAAGGCAAGTCCTTCGAGGAAGTGCGTGACACGCTGGCTGCCGAGCAGTTGAAGGCCGACGGCGAGCGCGGCTTCAACGAACTGGCCGGCAAGCTGGTCGACGCCATCAACAAGAGCCCGAGCGATCTGGCTGCTGCGGCCAAGGAAGTGAACCTGCCGCTGCAGACCCTGGGCCCGATCACCCGTGCCACTGCCAGTGGCATCGCCGCTGACCCGGCCGTGCTGCGTGCCGCGTTCTCCGACGTGCTGGTGCAGGATGGGACCGCCAGCGACCCGATCGCCCTGGGCGGCGCGACCAACCACAGTGTGGTCATCCGCGTGGCCGCGCACACTCCGGAACAGGCCATGCCGCTGGACAAGGCGCGCGAACAGGTGATCGCCGCGATCCGCGCCGACCGCCAGCGTCAGGCCAGCGACAAGGCCGCCGACGCCGTGCTGGCCAAGCTGAAGGCCGGTGCCACCCTGCAGTCGCTGGCTGCCAGCGAGAAGCTGCAGCTGAGCCCGATGCCAGGCCTGCCGCGCAGCCAGCCGGTGCCGACTCCGGAAATCAACCGCGCGATCTTCAGCGCGCCGGTGCCGGCCGAGGGCAAGCCGAGCTACGGCAAGGTGGATGTCAACGGCCACGCGCTGCTGTTCGCGGTGAACAAGGTCAACCCGGGCGACATCAAGGAAGTGACTGCCGAGCAGCAGAAGCAGCTCAAGGACCAGCTCAGCCAGATCGATGGCATGGCCGCAGCCAAGGCCTACGTCGAGGCGATGCGCAAGAAGTTCGTGATCCAGACCACCGAAGAGAACCTGTAAGCCTCGCGGCGGGCAGGACGAGAAAGGCCCGGCAATGCCGGGCCTTTTTTATTGGGAGCGATGCTGGAAATTGAACTGTAGAGCCGAGCCCATGCTCGGCCTGTCATGAACCCCGGCAGGGCGCGAACATGAAAAAGCCGAGCATGGGCTCGGCTCTACAGGAAGCAGGGCAGGGCGCGGCCGGAACCGCGCCTGCTTCAATCCTCGACGCGCAGTACCGCGCCCGGCTTCAGCACGCTGCTGCCGCTCAGGCCGTTCAGTGACAGCAGCGCCTTCACCGGCATGCCGTAGCGACGGGCGATGGTCCATGCCGACTCGCCATCACGAACGGTGTGGCGGCGGCTGCGCGGGCGGTCGGCGATCGCGGCGACGGTCTTGGCCACCTGCGGCGTCGGCGTGGTCGTGGCAACCGGTGCGGTGCTGGCCACCAGTGTGGTCGCGGTTTCCGTCACAGTCGCATTGGCAGCCGAGACCGGGGCCAGCACCCGGGTGGTTCCAGAGGCGCGGTTGCCGGCAGCCAGGGCCGGGTTGAGGCGGGCGATCCTGGCAGGGTCCAGCGCGCGCTGTGCGGCCCACTGCTGGACGCTGGTGCCGGCCGGCAGGGTGTGGTCCTTCAGCACCGGCACGGTGCGGTCCAGCGAGGCCATCACGCCCGGCTGGTCTTCCACGTCTTCCAGCACGCAGGCCAGGGCATGCAGCTTCTCGACATAGGCATGGGTGACCGGCGACAGGCCCGGCAGGGCTGCCGGCTTGGCGTTCTGCGCGTTCATGCCAGCCTTGCGCATGGACTGCAGTACCCGGTACTCGCCGGCGTTGTAGGCCATGGTGGCCAGGCGCCAGTCGCCGCCGAACATGCCGTGCAGGGTCTTCAGGTAGCGCACCGCGGCCTGGGTGGAATCCACCGCCGACAGACGGCCGTCATAGCCGTTGGCCATCGGCACGCGGTGGTTGCGTGCGGTGGTGGCGATGAACTGCCACAGGCCGGTCGGGCCGCTGCCGTTGCGGGCATTGGGCCGATAGCCGCTTTCCACGAACGGAATCAGCGCGAATTCGGTGGGCAGGTTGGCCTTGCGCAGCTCTTCGACCACATAGCCGAACAGCACCAGCGCATCGTCATCCTGGTTGGCCAGGCGCGAGGGGGCGTGGGCGAACTGCTTCTGCCAGCGCGGGCTGGTGGCCTCGGCATCGCAGCTGGGCTCGGCCAGGCCGTCGCGGAAGCTGGTGAAGATCTCCTGGCCGTTGCGCACCGAAGCGGCGGGCAGCGCTGAAGCGTCCAGCGGCAGGGCCGCGGCAGCGGTCAGGTTCTGGCTGATGCCGGCACCCAGCGACTGCGCGCCCGCGTTCCCGGCCAACCCCAGGGCAAGCCCCAGGGCCAGCGTCAGACTTCGGCGCATCATGCGCGGAAGCCGTCTTTCCAGTGCCGGAGACCGGCCATCACGTCGACGTCGTCCACGACGTCACGGCCCAGGTGTGCCGATACCGACGCACGGATCGGTGCAGCGTGCACACGCAGGAAGGGATTGCAGTCGAATTCGTTGGCCAGGGTTACCGGCAGGGTGGAACGGTCATCGCGGCGCATGGCCAAAGCCTCCTCTTGGCGCTGCCACAAGGCAGCGTTGGCGGGGTCGACATGCCGCGCGAAGACGGCATTTGACACGGTGTACTCATGAGCGCAACAAAGCAGCAGTTGCGCGGGCAGGGCACCCAGCTTGCGCATCGACGCCAGCAGCTGGGACGGCGTACCTTCGAACAGGCGTCCACAGCCCAGGCTGAACAACGAATCTCCGCTGAAAAGATGTTCAGCAGTGTGAAACGCGATGTGGCTGCGGGTATGCCCGGGCACGGATAGTACGTGGAACGTCCGGCCCAATGCCTGAACGCGTTCACCTTCACCGACCCGCTCGGTCGCCGTGGGAATGCGCTCCTCGGCCGGCGCGACGACCCGCACGCCGGGGAATCGCGCCTGCAATGCCGGCACGCCACCGATGTGATCGTCGTGGTGATGGGTGAGCAGGATCGTGTCCACGCGCATGCCCTGATCGGCCAGCGCGAGCACGGGCGCGGCATCACCGGGGTCGACGACCACGGCAGCACCCTCGTCGTCGATCAGCGTCCAGATGTAGTTATCCGCAAATGCGGGCAGGGCAGTCAGTCGCATAGAATTGGACCATGCCCGCGCTGCAGAGTACCCGTCAAGCGAGCCAGACCCCGTGGTTCGACAGTGAACCGGCGGAGGCCTTGCGCGTGCTGGAGCGACAGTTGCTGCTGCCGCAGCTGTCGGTGCTGCCGGCGCAGCCCTGGCTGTGGATCGCGCCGAGTGCGGCCTGGCTGGAGGATGCGCAGCTGGGTGGGCGCGGCCTGCGCCTGTATCGACAGGGGCCGGGCTATGCCGGCGACACCCGCTGCGCGCTGCCGTTGCCGCTGGCCAATGAAAGCGTCAATGCGATCGTGCTGCAGCATGTCACCGCGGCCGACGCTGATCGGCTGCTCGACGAGTGCGAGCGCGTGCTGATGCCGGGCGGCCACCTGTGGCTGAGCAGCCTCAATCCGTTCAGCCCGTACCGCACGCGCTGGCGCCAGCATGGGCTGGTGGTGCGCACGCCGCAGCGGATCCGCCTGCTGCTCGGCCGTCATGGGCTGGAGTGCGACGATATGCGTTACCTGGGCCCGCTCTGGCGCGGTGCGGGCAGCCGTCGTCCCGGAGGTTGGGCACCGCTGCGTGCGGCCTGCCTGTTCCATGCGGAAAAACGCACGCTGGCCCTGCCCGGGCCGAAACCGCTGCCGGTGCGCTGGCACGGCACCGTAGCTACCTGATTCTGGAGTTGTATTGAAAACCATCGAAATCCACACCGACGGTTCCTGCCTTGGCAATCCCGGCCCCGGCGGCTGGGCTGCGCTGCTGCGCTACAAGGGCCACGAGCGTGAGCTGAGCGGTGGCGAGGCGCACACCACCAACAACCGGATGGAGCTGATGGCGGCCATTTCCGGGCTGGAGTCGCTGACCGAGCCGTGCAGCATCGTGCTCTATACCGATTCGCAGTACGTGAGGCAGGGCCTGACCCAGTGGATGCCGGGCTGGATCCGCAAGAACTGGAAGACCGCCGGTGGCGATCCGGTGAAAAACCGCGAGCTGTGGGAGCGCCTGCAGGCGGCCACGCTGCGGCATCAGATCGACTGGCGGTGGGTGAAGGGGCACTCCGGCGACCCCGACAATGAGCGGGTGGATACCCTGGCCCGCAACGCGGCGATCCAGATCCGCGACGCCAGCCCGGTAAACTGAGCCCATGCGTCAGATCATCCTCGATACCGAAACTACCGGCCTGGAGTGGAAGAAGGGCAACCGCATTGTCGAAATCGGCTGCGTGGAGCTGTTCAAGCGCCGCCCGACCGGCAACAACTACCACCAGTACATCAAGCCGGACTGTGAGTTCGAACAGGGCGCGCAGGAAGTCACCGGCCTGACC
The DNA here is from genome assembly GCF_029841665.1 of Stenotrophomonas sp. GD03819. Taxonomy (NCBI): domain Bacteria; kingdom Pseudomonadati; phylum Pseudomonadota; class Gammaproteobacteria; order Lysobacterales; family Lysobacteraceae; genus Stenotrophomonas; species Stenotrophomonas sp. GD03819. Next base: position 101,318 of record NZ_JAOCEW010000005.1, on the reverse strand, counting down.
CTGGAGTTCCTCGATGACAAGCCGGACTTCGCGCAGATCGCCGACGAGTTCCTGGCCTTCATCGATGGCGCCGAACTGATCATCCATAACGCCGCGTTCGACCTCGGCTTCCTCGACAACGAGCTGTCGCTGCTGGGGCCGCAGTACGGGAAGATCACCGACCGCTGCACCGTGATCGATACCCTGGTGATGGCGCGCGAGCGCTTCCCGGGCCAGCGCAATTCGCTGGATGCGCTGTGCAAGCGGCTGGGCGTGGACAACTCGCACCGTGCACTGCACGGCGGCCTGCTCGATGCGCAGATCCTGGGCGACGTCTACATCGCGCTGACCTCGGGCCAGGAGGAAATCGGCTTCGGCCTGAGCGATGACGATGGCGGTGGTGCCGGTGCGGCGCTGCAGGCCTTCGACACCAGCAAGCTGCTGCCGCGCCCGCGCGTGGTGGCCACGCCGTCGGAACTGGAAGCGCATGCCGCGCGACTGGAGCGGCTGCGCAAGAAGGCTGGCCACGCGCTGTGGGATGGCCCGAAGGTGGAAGAGCCCGCCAGCGCATAAACATCCACGCATGGCGTGGATCTACTGTAGAGCCGAGCCCATGCTCGGCTCATGCACCAGGTTCAGTGGCAGCGCACCAGGATGACGCTGATGTTGTCGCGGCCACCGCCGTCGAGCGCGGCCGCGACCAGCGTATCCACGCACTCCTGCGCGCTGGCATCGTCGAAGGCGAGGGTGCGGGCGATGCCGCGGTCGTCCACTTCCTCGGTCAGTCCGTCACTGCACAGCAGCAGCTGCATGCCCGGGCGCAGTTCACCGCTGGTGGTGGCCACGTTCAGATGCGCCGGATCGGTCACGCCCAGCGCCTGGGTGACCACGTTGCGATGCGGATGTGCGCGCGCCTGTTCGGCGGTCAGGTTGCCCTGCGCGACCAGTTCCTGCACCACGCTGTGGTCCTGGCTGAGCTGCGCAAGTTGGCCGTCGCGCCACAGGTAGGCGCGGCTGTCGCCGACCCACGCCACTTCATAGCGATTGCCCTGCACGCGCGCGGCAACCACGGTGGTGCCCATCGGCAGCGTGTCGTTGCGTCGGCGCGAGGCGCGGATGATCTCTTCGTCGGCGGTGCGGATGGCCTGCGCCAGCGGCGCGCCGCGGCGGATCTCGCGCACGATGGTCTCGCGTGCCAGCGCGCTTGCCACTTCGCCGCAGGCGGGTCCGCCCATGCCGTCGGCCACCAGCCACAAGGCCAGCTCGCTGTCACCGTAGTAGGTGTCCTCGTTGAGCTCGCGGCGCATGCCGGGGTGGGTGAGGTGTCCGAATTCGATCATGGGGGGGCTGGGGCGGGGTGTTGCTGGGGAGACAGGCATCATCGGGTGACGGCACGCATCCGGCAAGGCATGCGCTCAGGAAATTTTCACTTCGTTGGCCGGAATGACTTGTCGTCGGCCTCACTTCCTCGTATGATGCGCGTCCCCGGTCCGCCGGGGACCACCCGGAGAGGTGGCAGAGTGGTTGAATGTACCTGACTCGAAATCAGGCAGGCGTTTATAGCGCCTCGGGGGTTCGAATCCCCCCCTCTCCGCCAGATAAAGAAAAAGGGCTGCCGAAAGGCGGCCCTTTTTCTTTATCTGGCGCGGGACGACGCGCGTTGCGCGTCGCCCCACGCGTTGCTGTGCAACGCGTGGGCCCCTCCCTTTGCCGGCCTCTCCCCGCCCCTGTCGGGGCAGCCCCTCAACAGAGGGGCTTGTTCCTCCAGATGGATCTACCTGTCCCATCGCGAGCTGCGGGTTAAACTGCACGCATCACCTGCTGGAGCTTTTCCCCATGACCGCTGAAATCCTCGTCCCCGTTTCTTTCGGCGAGCTGCTGGACAAGATCTCGATCCTGCAGATCAAGTCCGAGCGCATCAGCGACGAGGGCAAGCTGGCCAATGTGCGCAAGGAGCTGTCGGCGCTGGAGCAGACCTGGATGGCACACCCGGCGGCGGTGAAGGACATCGCCAAGCTGCGTGCCGAGCTGAAGACGGTCAACGAGCAGCTGTGGGACATCGAGGACGACATCCGCCTGAAGGAGAAGGCGCAGGCGTTCGATCAGGGCTTCATCGACCTGGCGCGCAGTGTCTACCTGCGCAACGACGAACGCGCGCGCATCAAGAAGGCGATCAACCTGGCGCTGGGTTCGGCGTACGTGGAAGAGAAGTCCTACCAGGATTACGCGCAGCGCGCGTAATCCCCGGCAGCCTGCCGCTCACCCCAGGTGGTCGGCGACGTAGCGTTCGAACGCAGCGATACCGTCTTCGACAGTGATCAGTTCCATCACATCGTCGAACTCGATCTTGGTGCCCCACTTCAGATCCGCGGCCTGCTTGGCCAGGTACTTGCGCGCGGCATCATCGTAGCGGTCCACGCAGTAGCGGCGGTCGGAATAGGGACCGCTGCGGTTCGGGTTGCTGGCCGCATGCAGGCCCAGTACCTTGGCGCCCATCGCGTTGGCGATGTGCATCGGGCCCGAGTCCGGGGTCATCACCAGATTGGCGCGGGCCAGCAGTGCCGGCAGCTGCTTCAAGGTGTCCTTGCCGACCAGGTCCAGTGCCGGCGTGTGCAGCTGGGCCTGGATGGCATCGGCCATGCTGCGCTCCAGCTCGCTGCGGCCACCACACAGCACCACCCGCCAACCGCGCTGTGCGGCATGGTTGGCCACGGCTGCATAGCGGTCTGCATACCAGTTGCGGCGCACGTGGCTGGAACAGGGCGAGATCATCAGTACCGGTCGGCCATCGTCCTGCCATTGCGCGGCGGCCCACTCATACGCGGACTGCGGCACCGCCAGGTCCCAGCTGACCTCGGCCTGGCGCAGGCCAAGGGGTTCACAGAAGCTGCCGATGGCGTCCAGCACATGGATGCCGGGGCGGTCGGGGATGCGCTCGTTGATGAAGAGACCGTGCAGATCCTTCGATCGGCTGCGGTCGTAGCCGATGCGACGCTCTGCGGGAATGAAGGCCGACAGCAGGTTGGCGCGGAACGCCACCTGCATCTGCAGCAGCGCTTCAAAGCGCCCCGGTGGCAGCTGCCTGCGCAGTTCCTTGACCCCGGCCATGCCGCTCTTCTTGTCGTAGGCATGGAAGGTGACGCCAGGCAGGCCGTCGAGCAGCTTGTGGCCGGCCTTGTCGATGATCCAGTGGATCGGCGTGTCCGGACGCGCAGCCTGCAGGGTGCGCACCAGGGGCACCACGTGGGTGACATCGCCAAGTGCGGACAAGCGCAGGAGGCACAAGGAGGAGGACGCTGATGCCATGTGTTGTTAGACTCAATGAAATGGTCGCATTCGACGCCAATGAAGCGCTGACGCCATGCCGCGAGGGTCGCGGCATCGGGGCCATTCTGTTCGACCGCGAGCGGCTGCGGCAAGCCGAGATCGGCCTGTTCTCGCCCCAGCACTGGGGAAGCAGGGCCCGGCCGGTGGGTGAGGGCGGCCGTGGCAGCGCCTGGTTGGTCGATGCGCCGTTCGGCCCCAGCGTGCTGCGCCACTACCTGCGCGGTGGCCTGGCGGCGAAGATCAGCCATGACCAGTACTTCTGGCGCGGCGCGGACCGCACCCGCAGTTTCGCCGAATTCCGGCTGATGCGCGCGCTGCGCGAGAAGAAGCTGCCGGTGCCACGGCCGATCGCCGCGTTCTACATGCGCGAGGGCCTGCGCTACCGGGCCGCGATCCTGATGGAGCGGATCGAGGGTGTCCGTTCGCTGGCCGACCGTGCGCTGGTCGCTGGCCGGGGCGCACCGTGGGAGGAAACCGGGCGGCTGATCGCGCGCTTCCACCGTGCCGGCCTGGACCATGCCGACCTCAATGCGCACAACATCCTGTTCGACGGCAATGGCCATGGCTGGCTGATCGACTTCGACCGCGGGGTGATCCGCATCCCGGCGACCGCCTGGCGCGAACGCAATCTCAAGCGCCTGCTGCGCTCGCTGATCAAGCTGCGCGGCGAGCGCAGCATGGAAGACGTGCAGAAGGACTTCGCGCGTCTGCGCCGCGCCTATGACATGGCCTGGAACCGGGGCACCTGATGGACTGGTCGTTGCGTTTCCTCGGCGTCGGCAATGCGTCGGCGGTCGAGCTGGGGTCGCCGATGTCGGTGATCGAGCGGGACGGGCGTCCGTGGCTGACCATCGACTGCGGCGGTGAAGGCCTGACCGCGTTCAAGGCGCACTACGGCCACATGCCGCAGGCGTTGTTCGTCACCCATGTGCACCTGGACCACGTGGCGGGCTTCGAGCGCCTGTTCGTCGATACCTTCTTCAATGCGCACCGGCGCGGCAAGGTGCGCCTGTATGTGCCTGCCACGGTGGTGCCGCTGCTGCACAAGCGCATCGGGGATTACCCGAACGTGCTGGCCGAGGGCGGCGCCAACTTCTGGGATGCGTTCCAGCTGATCGTGGTGGGTGAGGCGTTCTGGCATGAGGGCGTGCGCCTGGAGGTGTTCCCGGTGCGCCACCATTGGCCGGAGACGGCCTACGGCTTGCGTCTGCAGGGCGCGCTGACCTGGAGCGGCGATACCCGGCCGATTCCGGAGATGCTGGCCCGTTTCGCCAACGACAACGAACTGATCGCGCACGACTGCGGCCTGCACGGCAACCCGTCGCATACCGGTGTGGACGACCTGGAGCGCGAGTACAGCGCCGAGCTGCAGTCCCGGATGATGCTCTACCACTACGCCAGCGTGGCCGATGGTGCGGCGCTGGCCGCGCGCGGTCACCGCGTCGCCCAGCCGGGGCAGTGCGTGCGGTTGGCGAGCCCGACGGCGCCGCACGTGCTGGCGCAGGATCCGCCGTGAGCGGTGTTGGCCAGCCCGTCGACGCGGCGCTGGCGGCCGAACTGGAGGCGCTGGAACGCGCGCTGCATGCGCCGCAGGTGCGGGGGGATCGCGAGTCCCTTGCGGCCCTGCTGGACGAGGATTTCAGCGAGATCGGCAGTTCCGGCCGCTGTTACGACCGTGCAGCTGCGCTGGCGGAGATCCCGCTGGAACGGGCGCAGGTGCGGATCGAATCGGAGCAGTACGCGGTCTCGCTGCTGACGCAAGACCTGGCCCAGGTGCGTTATCGCAGCCGCTACTACCTGGATGGCCAGCCGCAAGGCTGGGTACTGCGCAGTTCGCTGTGGCGCCGGCATGGGGACGGATGGCGCATGGTGTTCCACCAGGGTACGCCGGAAGCGCAGTAGCGCGGGGCCATGCCCGGCAAAGGGCGCCAACCAAGGTTGGCATCTACCAGAGGCGGGGCGTCGCCGGAAAAGGCGATGGCCCCGCCGGCTGACCTCGGCGCCCGCGTCGATCGATACCGTTGCTGCCTTCCGGCCCTGGCGGGATTTTCGACCTAGCGTCGCGAGGGGCCGACGGGGCCACCATAGAGACGTTGGCCGCCCAGTGGGTGGCCGGTTCACCGATCAGGGGAACCAGCGCGCGATGCGCCGGAGACCACAGCCGGACTGCACATCGGCTGGCCGATGGCAGAAGGCAACTATAGCGCAGGCAGGTACATCGACGCCAGCTTCGTGCACTGAATCGGCTGTAACCCGCGTCTGCTGGCAACGCCCCGGCGCGACCGGCGTTGCTAGAATACCGGCCAGGAGGAACGACCTCCCCCACATCGGGAATCAATGACCAGGACGGCCTGGCCCTACCAAGAGGAGGGCTGTCATGGCCTGGATCTATCTGTTGTTCGCCGGCCTGCTGGAAATCGTCTGGGCCGTGTCCATGAAGCAGTCCGAAGGCTTCACCAAGCTCACCCCCACCGTGGTCACGATCATCGGCATGATCGCCAGCTTCTGGCTGCTGGCGGTGGCCATGCGCAGCCTGCCATTGGGTACCGCCTATACGATCTGGACCGGCATCGGTGCGGTAGGCGCGTTCGTGGTCGGCATCGTGTTCCTCGGTGAGCAGGTCAGCCCGATGCGGATCGGTGCAGCGGTCTTGATCGTGTCCGGGCTGGTGCTGATGAAACTCTCCAGCAGCTGAATGCATTTAGTTGAGCGGGGAATGGATTCCCCGCGTCCTGCAGGTATATGCATTTTCGGCAAAGCCATTTTGTCCGCTCGTTTTATTTGACGCACGTCATGAAAATAACGAGCGTGATTCACATGCCGCTGGCGCCATCGGACGCACAGTGCCGCCATTCGTCATGCGAAACCGGGGAGTTTTCGCCTTGACGGACACGCCGGCGCACCTTTTTCAGGGGGCGTCGCGTGAAGATGTGAAGATTTTCAGGAGTTAATGCCGCCAGGCCTTGTTCCCGTATCGGGAGCCGGGATGGGCCGCATCGTCTTCAAAAAACCTGCCCGCAGTGCCATCCGGTCTTTTCATGGAGATTTACCGATGAACCGCATTTACCGTCTGGTTTTCAATCGTGCCCTCGGCGTAATGCAGGTTGCCTCGGAGGTCGCCCAGAATCCCGGCGGAAGTGCGATTACCGCGAAGCGGCCACCGCGATTGCGGGCGCATCAGCTGGCGGTCGCACTGGCAGCCACCTTGGCCAGCGGTTCGGCGTTCGCAGCGTGCACCGGCACAACGACGATCATCTGCGACAACACCCCCAACCCCACCAATTACAACAACCCCGCATCTGGCATCACGCTGCAGGTCAACTCCGGTGCAACGATGCGCTCATCTGCGACCTTGGGCGGCAATGCGGTGACACTGGGGGGCAGCAATGTCACGGTCAACAACAGCGGGCTGATTGATCCCAGCACGCTGCTGCTCGCTTCGGATGGACTGGTGGTCGGCAACAGCTCGGCCAGCGCGATCACTGTCAACAACAACAGTGGCGGCACGATCAACGGTGTATTCAATATCGCTACCTTGCTGGGTTTCGGCGGCCAGGCCATCGTGGCGCAGAATGGGGGCGGTGGCTCTCCCGGCCAGGTCACCACCATTACCAACAATGGCACGATTGGCGTGTCACTGATCGGCCTTGGCAATGTCGTTGATGCGACTTCGGTGGTGACCTATGGCGGGGCAGCCGCCAATGTGACGAATACTGGCAGCATCACCGGGCGGGTGGGATTGGGCTCTTCGTCGGGCAATACCTTCCTCAATGCGGGAACGGTCAACGGCAGCGTGCACCTGGGCGATTCGACCGGTGGTAATACCTTTACCGCCGTGGCCGGATCCACGGTCTCCGCCGGTGGCAGTCTTATCGGGGCCGGCGTGCTCACGGGCGTAACCGGGGTCAAGGTTGCAGCGGCGGGCACTGTCAACGCAGGCGCCGGTACTGGTGCCGCCAGCAATATGCTTGTACTGCAGGACAACGCAAGCAACAACGGCCCGCTATCGAGCATCGGCTGGACCAACTACATCGGCTTCCAGAAGCTGACCGTCAACAGCGGCACCTGGAACCTGCAGGGACCGTGGTCGGGTACCGGTGCGGTGACCCTCAATGGCGGTCTGGCCAACTTCAATGATCCAGGCGCGTTCGGCTTGGGCACAATCACCAGTGCCGGCGGCAGCATCGCGGCGAGCACGGCGGGGCTGACCCTCGCCAACAATTTCTCCCTCGGCAGCGGCCTTGGGCTATCCCTCGGTGGCAGCAACCCCTTCAGTCTGGGGGGCGTGTTGTCCGGTGGGGGTAGCCTCACCGTCACTAATACCGGTGTGGTGACACTGGGCGGTGCAAACCTGTTCAGTGGCGGCGTCAACCTCAATGCCGGTGGCCTGGTGCTGGGCAATGCCGGTGCGCTCGGTAGCGGCAACCTGACCGTTGGTGGCAGCGCCTCGCTGGATACGACGGCGGGCTTCAACCTGGGCAACAACCTGGTGGTCAATGGCGGGGGCTCGCTGAACCTGCTGGGCAGCAATGCGCTGACATTGAGTGGCTCGATTTCCGGTGCCGGCAACGTGACCAAGAACGGTGCCGGCACGCTGACCTTGAATGGCGCCAATTCGCTGACCGGCAGCTTCAACCTGGCTGGCGGCGCATTGGCGCTGGGCGCGGGTGGCAGCCTGTCGCCCACCGGTGCGATCACGCTGGGCGTTGGTACCAGCCTGGATCTTTCAGCGGCGACCAACCAGACCATCGGCTCGCTGGCCGGCCTCGGCGGTTCGGTCAATCTCGGCAGCCACACGCTGACCCTCGGTGGAGTGGGCGATACCAGTTATGCCGGCACGTTCGCCGCAGGCACCGGTGGTCTGATCAAGCTGGGTACCGGCGTACAGACCCTGTCCGGTGTCAATAACCTCAGCGGCGGCGTCGCGCTCAACGGCGGTGGCCTGCTGCTGGGCAACAACGCCGCGTTGGGCAGCGGCACGCTGTCTATCGGCGGCAATGCCACGCTGGATGGCACGACCGGGTTGGCGTTGACCAATGCCGTCGACCTCGGTGCCGGCGCCAGCCTGAATCTGCTTGGCGGGCAGGCGCTCACGTTCAACGGGGTGATCGGTGGCGCCGGCGGCTTGATCAAGGATGGTGCATCGTCACTGACCCTCAACAGCGCCAATACGTTCGGCGGTGGTCTGGCGCTCAACGCGGGCAGCCTGGTGCTGGGCAACGGCGGTGCACTGGGAGCAGGGGCACTGAACGTCGGCGGTGCGGTATCGCTCGACGCCAGCACCGGGCTTACCGTGGGCAATGGCATCACACTGGGCGCCAGTGGTTCGCTCAATGTGCTGGGCTCGAACGCGCTGACGCTGGGGGGTGTCATTGGCGGGGCCGGCAGCCTGGTCAAGAACGGCGCTGCCACGCTGACGCTGGGCGGCGCGAACACGTTCACCGGTGGGCTGGCGGTGAATGCCGGAACGGTGTCATTGACCAGTGGTGGCAGCCTGGCGGCGACCGGCGCGGTCAGCCTGGCCGGCGCGGGCAGCACACTGGATATCTCGCTGGGGGGCAACCAGACCATCGGCGCACTGTCCGGCATCGCTGGCAGCACGGTGACGTTGGGCAGCAGCACGCTGACCTTCGGTGATGCCACCAACCAGACCTTCGCCGGCGTGATCGGCGGCACCGGTGGCCTGATCAAGCAGGGCAGTGGCGTGCAGACGCTGACCGGCGCCAACACCTTCAGTGGTGGGCTGAATCTTGCGGCCGGCGGCCTGGTGCTGGGCAACGCCGGCGCGCTGGGAAGCGGTGCGCTGACGGTCAGTGGCAACGGTTCGCTGGACACCACTGCAGCACTCAACCTGGGCAATGCGATCAACCTTGGCGCGGCATTGACCCTGCCGGGCAGCCAGAACCTGACCCTGGCCGGCAACATCACCGGCACCGGCAGCCTGGTCAAGAACGGTGCGTCGCTGCTGACGTTGAACGGCAACAACACGTTCAGTGGTGGACTGAGCGCAAACGCCGGAAGTCTGCTGCTGGGCAACAACGGTGCGCTGGGTACCGGGGCGCTCAGCGTCGGCGGGAGTGTTTCGCTGGACGGCAGTGCCCCGCTGAGCCTGGTCAATGATGTCGCGCTCGGCGGTGGTGCGCTGCTGACGCTGCCGGGCACACAGGCCATTACTCTGGGCGGCGTGGTTTCCGGCGCAGGTGGCCTGGTGAAGAACGGTGCCAGCTTATTGACCCTCAACGGCGCAAATACCTTCAATGGTGGGCTGACGCTCAACGGTGGTGGCCTGCTGCTGGGCAATGCCGGTGCACTCGGCACGGGCGCACTGAATGTCGGCGCAAGCGCGACGCTGGACAGCAGTGTGGCGCTCAGCCTGGGCAATGCGGTGAATCTGGGCGGAGGCACGGTACTGAACCTGCTTGGCACGGAGAATGTAACGCTGGGCGGTGTCATCGCCGGAACCGGCGAACTGGTCAAGAACGGCGCTTCGACGCTGACCTTGAATGGCCCCAACACCTTCTCCGGTGGTGTCGGCCTCAATGCCGGTGTGCTGCGGCTGGGCAATGCCGGCGCACTGGGCACCGGCGCACTGGATGTGGGTGGCAACGCGTCGCTGGATGCCAGCGCCGCACTGAACCTGGGCAACAGCATCGGCCTGGCCGCAGGTGCCAATCTGACCGTGCTGGGCAGCAACGACCTGACGCTGGGTGGGCCGGTGTTCGGCGCCGGTGGATTGATCAAGGACGGTGCGGCACGGTTGACCCTGAGCGGTGCCAACCTCTATGCCGGCGGCACCACCATCAACAACGGCACGCTGGCGCTGGGGGCCGGTGGCAGCCTGGCGGCGGGCGGCGATGTGACGCTCGGCAATGCCGGCGCGGGCTTTGACATTTCCGCGGCCGGCGGCAACCAGACCATCGCTGCGTTGAACGGCGTGGCCGGAACCGCGCTGACGCTGGGCGGCAATTCGCTGACCTTCGGCAGCAATGCCAACGCCACCTTTGATGGCGTGATCAGCGGCACTGGCGGCCTGGTCAAAACCGGTACTGGCATCCAGACGCTGTCCGGTGCCAACACCTTCAGCGGTGGCCTGGCGCTCAATGGCGGTGGGCTGGTGCTGGGCAACGCCGGTGCGCTGGGGACCGGCGCGCTCGGTGTGGGTGGCACCGTCAGCCTCGACAACACGGTGGCACTGAACCTTGCCAACGCGGTGAACTTTGGTGCCGGTACACAGCTGACGCTGGGCGGTAGCAACGATCTCACCCTTGGTGGCGTGGTGGCTGGCAACGGCAGCCTGATCAAGAACGGTGCAGGCCTGCTGACGCTCAACAACACCAATACCTTCGGCGGTGGCTTGACCTTGAACGGCGGTGGCCTGGTGGTCGGCGCGAACGGTGCACTCGGTTCCGGCACGCTGGCGGTGAATGCCAGTACCACGCTGGATGCAGGCGCTGCGGTGACACTGGGCAATGCAGTCACGTTGGGCTCGGGCGTTGCACTGACGTTGCCGGGCAGCAACGCGCTGACGCTGTCGGGTGTGATCGGCGGCAATGGCAGCCTGATCAAGAATGGTGCCACCACGCTGACGCTGTCCGGTGCCAATACCTACTCCGGCGGTACCACCATCAACGCCGGTACGCTGGCGCTGGGCATGGGCGGCAGTCTTGCCGCAGCGGGTGATATCACGCTGGGCGCAGGTGCTGGCTTCGATATCTCCGGTGCCGGCAGCAGCCAGACCATCGGCGCGCTCAACGGTGCGGGCGGAAGCACGCTGACACTGGGCGGCAATTCGTTGACCTTCGGCACGACCGGCAACGCCGCGTTCGACGGCGTGATCATTGGCGGTGGCGGTCTGATCAAGGTGGGCGCGGGCGTACAGACGTTGTCCGGCGCCAACACCTTTAGCGGCGGCGTGACACTCAACGCAGGCGGGCTGGTCCTGGGCAATGACGCGGCGCTGGGCAGCGGCGCATTGACCGTTGGTGGTGCCGCCACGCTGGATACCACCGGCCTGGCAGCGCTGACCAACAACATCGCGCTCAACGCCGGGCTGACCGTGCTCGGGACCAATGCACTGACGCTCAACGGCGTCCTGTCCGGGGCCGGCAGCCTCACCAAGAATGGCAGCGCGACGCTGACCTTGAATGGCATCAACACCTACACCGGTGGCACCAACATCAACGCCGGCACGCTGGCGCTGGGGGCCGGTGCCAGCCTGGCGGCGAGCGGTACCGTGAACCTCGCCACCGGCGCCACGCTGGATCTGTCTGCCGGCAGTGGCACGCAGCAGTTCGGCACGCTGGTCGGCAACGGTACGGTAAACCTCGGTGCCAACTCGATCGAGGTCGGTGGCGCCACCAATGGCACCTTCAGCGGCTCGATCGCAGGCACGGGTGGCCTGACCAAGGTCGGTGCCGGTATCGAGACGCTGACCGGTGCCAATACCTACACCGGCGGGACCTTCATCAATGCCGGCACGCTGGCGATTGGTCCGGGCGGCAGCCTGGCCGCCAGCGGCGCTGTGACGCTGAGCGCTGCAGGCACCGGCTTCGATATCTCCACCGCAGGGGCCAGCCAGACCATCGGGTCGTTGAATGGCGTGGCGGGCTCGACGGTGAGCCTGGGGGCACAGACGCTGACACTCGGTGGTGTGGGCAACAGCCTCTTCGATGGCGCGATTTCCGGCACCGGTGGCCTGGTCAAGAATGGCGCCGGCATCCTCACGCTGGGCGGCGCCAATCTGTTCAGTGGTAGCGTTGCACTCAACGGCGGTGGACTGGTGGTCGGCAACAACGCTGCGCTCGGCAGCGGTGCGTTGACGGTCGGAAGCAACGCGACACTGGATGCATCGACCGGCGTCAACCTGGCCAACAACATCAACCTAGCTTCGGGTGCCAATCTCGACCTGCTCGGCAGCCAGGCGCTGACACTGGGCGGTGTGATTTCCGGCACGGGCGGGCTGATCAAGGACGGTGCGGCCACCGTAACCCTGAGCGGTGCCAACACCTACACCGGGGGTACCACCATCAACAGTGGCACGCTGGCGATCGGTGCCGGTGGCAGCCTCGCCGCAACCGGCGCGGTGAACCTGGCCGGCACCGGCACGCTCGACATCTCGGCGGGCAACCAGGCCATCGGTTCGCTGGCCGGCGTGGCCGGCAGCACGGTGGCACTGGGCGGCAGCACGCTGACCCTGGGTGGTACCGTGGACAGCACTTTCAACGGTGCGATCAGCGGCAATGGCGGCCTGATCAAGAACGGCGCAGGCGTGCAGACGCTCAATGGCGCCAGCACCTTCAGCGGTGGCGTGGCGCTCAACGCAGGTGGCCTGGTGGTCGGCAACAACGCTGCGCTGGGCACCGGTGCGGTGACGGTTGGAGGCGCGGCTACGCTCGATTCGAACTCCGCGGTGACGCTGGCCAACAACTTCATCCTCAACAACGGATTGACCGTACTCGGCAGCAACAACCTCACCCTCAACGGCAACCTGAGTGGTACCGGCAGCCTGACCAAGGAGGGAGCAGCGACGCTGACCTTGAACGGCACCAATACCTATACCGGTGGCACCAACATCAACGCCGGTACGTTGGCACTGGGCGCCGGCGCGAGCCTGCACGCCAGTGGCATCGTCAACCTGGCCTCGGGTGCGACCTTCGATCTGTCGGCGGGTAGCGGTACGCAGCAGTTCGGTACCCTGATCGGCAGCGGTACGGTGAATCTGGGCGCGAACACGCTTACGATCGGAGGCGCTACCAATGGCACCTTCAGTGGTTCGGTGGCGGGCACCGGCGGCCTGGTCAAGGAAGGTTCGGGCACCCAGACGTTGACCGGCACCAATACCTTCACCGGTGGCACCACCATCAACGCTGGTACGCTGGCGATCGGCGCCGGTGGCAGCCTGGCTGCCACGGGTGCGGTGAATCTGGCCAACGCCGGTACCGCCTTTGACATCAGCGCGGGTGGCCCGCAGGCTATCGGCTCGCTGGCAGGCGTGGCCGGCAGCACCGTGGCGCTGGGTGGCAGCACGCTGACACTCAATGGCGTGGGCAACACTACGTTCGCTGGTGACATCACCGGCACCGGCGGCCTGGTGAAGAACGGCGCTGGGATCCAGGGCCTGACCGGCAGCAATACCTTCAGTGGCGGCGTGGCACTCAACGCCGGTGGCCTTGCCTTGGGCAACAACGGTGCACTGGGAACCGGCACGCTGACCGTGGGCGGCAATGCCAGCCTGGACGGCACCACCGCGCTGACCCTGGCCAACACCGTGCAGCTGGCCAGCGGCACGCTGACCCTGGCCGGCAGCAACGCGCTGACCTTGAACGGCCCGATCAGCGGTGCTGGCGGCCTGCTGAAGGATGGCGCAGCAACGGTCACCCTGGGCGGTGCCAGCACATATACCGGCACCACCACCATCAACAGCGGCACGCTGGCGGTGGCGGCCGGTGGCAGCCTGTCCGGTGCCAGCACGGTGAACCTGGCCGGCGCCGGCACGTTGGACATCAGTGCCGGTGGCAGCCAGAGCATCGGAGGCCTGGCCGGCGTGACCGGATCCGGCGTGGTGCTGGGCGGTGCGACCCTGACCACCGGCGGCAACAACGGCAGCACCACCTTCGGCGGTGTGCTCAGTGGCACCGGCGGTCTGGTGCAGAGCGGTACCGGCACGCTGACCCTGAGCGGCGACAACGTCTATACCGGTGGCACCACCATCAACGGTGGTAGCACGCTGCAGATCGGCAACGGTGGCAGCACCGGTTCGGTGCTGGGCGACATCACCAACAATGGCAGCCTGGTCTACAACCTCGGTACCACGGCAACCGTGGGCGGCGTGGTCAGCGGCAGCGGCGGCCTCACCCAGGCTGGCAGCGGCACACTGGTGTTGACCGGCAACAACACCTACACCGGCGGTACCACCATCAATGCCGGTGGCACGCTGCAGGTCGGCAATGGCGGTGCGACCGGTGTGATCGTCGGTGACATCACCAACAACGGTGTGCTGGTGTCCAACGTGGCCGGCAACACCACGCTGGGCGGCACCATCAGCGGCGCCGGTGGCCTGACCCAGGCCGGTGCCGGCACGCTGACCCTGACCGGCAACAACACCTATACCGGCGGCACCACCATCAATACCGGTGGCACGCTGCAGGTCGGCAATGGCGGTGCGACCGGCGCGATCACCGGCAACGTCGCCAACAACGGCAGCCTGGTGTTCAATGTCGGTGGCAACACCACGGTCGGCGGTGCGATCAGTGGCACTGGCGCGCTGACCCAGGCCGGTGCTGGCGTGCTGACCCTGGTCGGCAACAACAGCTACACCGGCGGCACCACCATCAATGCGGGTGGCACGCTGCAGGTCGGCAACGGCGGCGCCACAGGTTCGATTGCCGGTGACATCACCAACAATGGTGCGTTGATTTCCAACGTGGCCGGCAATACCGCGCTGGGCGGCACCATCAGCGGTACGGGTGGCCTGACCCAAGCGGGCAGTGGGTCGCTGGTGCTGACCGGCACCAACACCTACACCGGCGGTACCACCATCAATGCCGGTGGCACGCTGCAGCTTGGCAACGGCGGTGCGACCGGCTCGATCGTGGGCGACGTCACCAACAACGGCACGCTGGTGTCCAACGTGGCGGGCAACACCACGCTGGGCGGCACCATCAGCGGCAGCGGCGGCCTGACCCAGGCCGGCAGCGGCACGCTGACCGTGACCGGCAACAACACCTATACCGGCCCGACCACCATCACTGCCGGTGGCACCCTGCAGGTGGGCAATGGCGGCGCGACCGGTGCGATTGGCGGCAGCGTCACCAACAACGGCAGCCTGGTGTTCAACGTGGGTGGCAACACCACCGTCGGCGGCGCCATCAGCGGCAGCGGTGGCCTGACCCAGGCCGGCAGCGGCACGTTGATCCTGGGCGGCAACAACACCTATACCGGTGGCACCACCATCAACACCGGTGGCACGCTGCAGGTTGGCAACGGCGGCGCGAGCGGTGCCATCGCCGGCAACGTCAGCAACAACGGCAGCCTGGTGTTCAACATCGGTGGCAACACCACCGTTGGCGGCACCATCAGTGGCAGCGGTGGCCTGACCCAGGCCGGCAACGGCACCATCACGCTGACCGGCAACAACACCTACACCGGCGGCACCACCATCAATGCAGGTGGCACGGTGCAGGTCGGCAACGGCGGGGCCAGCGGTTCGGTCACCGGCAACATCACCAACAATGGTGGCCTGATCATCAACACCGGTGGCACCACCTCGCTGGGCGGCACCATCAGTGGTGGTGGCAGCATCGTGCAGGCCGGCCCGGGGGGCCTGAACCTGGGCGGCAACAGCGGTGGCTTCAGCGGTACCGGCCAGGTCACCGGCGGTGGTCTGAATGTCACCGGCAACATCGGCGGCCAGTGGACCATCGGCAGCGGCACCACGCTGTCCGGCACCGGCACCATCGGTGGCGCCGGCGGTGGCGTGACTGTATCCAGCGGCGGCGTGCTGTCGCCGGGCAATGGTCCGGGCAACGGCAGCGGTGCGGGCAATGGCACCGGCACGATCACGGTGGGGGGCAACCTGACCCTGTCGCCGGGCAGCACGCTGGGCATCGATCTGGGTGCCACCGGCAGCGACACGGTGCAGGTGGGCGGCAGTGCCAACGTGGCTGGGAGCACCGTGCAGGTGAACACCATCTCGCCGAGCACCAGCTACCAGCAGGGCCAGCAGTACACCGTGGTCAACGCGGGCGGTGGGGTGAGCGGGCAGTTCGCCTCGGCGACCACGCCGTCGGCCTTCCTGACCATCACCCCGGTCTACACCGCGAACACGGCCAACCTGCAGATCGACGTGGCGCAGACCGCGGCATTCACCACGGCGGCGAAGACGCGCAACCAGTACAACACCGCCGCAGCGCTGGACAGCCTGCCGCAGAGTGGTTCGGCACTGGGCCTGTACAACACGCTGCTGATGTATGACGCGGGTACCGCGCGCGCTGCCTTCGACCAGCTGTCCGGTGAAGTGCATGCGGCCAGCCGCGCGGTGCTGCTGTACGACAATTACCTGGAAGAGGGTATCCGCCAGCGCCTGGGCAGTGAGCTGCCGACCGTGCGTGGTGAGCGTGCTTCGGCGTGGCTGGCCGGCAGTGGCAAGGTGTTCCGCCAGGACGGTGACGGCAACGGCGATGACATCCGCTCCAACCGCAATGCGCTGATGGCGGGCGTGGACTGGCAGCTGGGCGAGCACGTGGTGCTGGGTGCGGCCGCAGGCAACGAGCGGCTGGATACGCGCCTGTACGATCGCAGTTCGCGGGCCCGCCTGCGTGGCAACACGTTCGGCCTGTATGCACAGGGCCAGTGGAACAACGGCTTCGCGGTGGGGGGCAGCGTATCGCGCGGTGACTACCGTACGCGCACCACGCGTGAGGTGCCGCTGCTGGGCCAGACCTTGTACAGCCGCCAGGACTCGGACGTGACCATCGCGCAGGTGGAGGGCAGCTGGACCTGGACCCATGGCAGGACCCAGCTGCAGCCGTACGTGCAGTTCACGAAGCACTGGGTCGACAGCGATCGCGCAGTAGAGCAGGGTGGCACTGCTGCACTGGAGCTGGAAGGCGGCAAGGACACGCTCAATGTCAGCACCGTGGGCGTGCGTGGACGTTGGGATGTGGGCAGCGGCGAGCGCTTCCCGGCACAGCTGACGGTCGGCCTCGGCTGGCAGCACGCCTCGGGTGACACCGATGTGGCCAGCCGCAACCGCTTCGCCGTCGGTGGCAACGCGTTCGACGTTTACAGCGCGGTGATGGCACGCAATGCGCTGGTCAGTCAGGTGGGCGTGGCGGTTGGGCTCGGCCGCAACAGCCAGCTGTCGATGTTCGTGCAGGGCCAGCACGGCGATGGCCGCCGTGATGTTGGCGGGCAGATCAACCTGCGCGTAGGCTTCTGAGGGGAGCGGGCCAGCGGTAGATCCACGCCCTGCGTGGATGGGGCCGGGGCGGGAGCGCTAGATCTCCCGCTCCATTTCCACGGCGTCGATCCCGGCGCCGTGGCCATCGGGCACGATCCGCGTCACCTGGAAGCCCAGCCCGGCATAGAAGCCCTGGGTGTGCTGGCTGGTACTGAGCGCGATGCGCTTGATCGAGGGATCCGCTTCAGCCTGGCGCAGGCGTGCCAGTGCCAGTTCGCGGCCCAGTCCATGCCGGTGCAGCGCGCGCTGGACCATCCCCCAGCAGAAACCGGCACTGCCGTCGCCGCGTCGCGACAGGCCGCCACAGGCCACGATGCTGCCATCGCGCTCGATGACCTGGAATGCACAGTCCGTGGCTTGTTCGCGCAGGAAGCGTTCAAAGTCGCTGCGCTCTTCGGGCGCGAAGTAGGTGGGTACGTTGCTGTCGAAAATCGACAGGCAGGCGCTGGCATCTGTGGGGTAGTAGAGGCGGAGGTTCATGGGCCCACGATAAACGATCGCCAGTAGATCCACGCCATGCGTGGATTCATGGGCGTGATGCCGTGCGTGTATCCCTCAGGCCGAGATTCCCGCCAGCACCGCATACATCACCACGAAGCTCACCAGGAACAGATAGACGCCGCCGATGGCCAGGTAGCGCAGTACGGTCAGCGCCTTGTTGCCGCCGTACACGCGTTGCTGCATCCACAGCAGATAGACCGGTACTGCCAGCCACAACAGTGCATACAGCCATTGGCTGACGGCGGCGAATGCGGGTGATGCGAGCGCGCTGCTGATGCCGGCGATGAGGAAGGTTGCCAGCAGCACCATCATCAGCCAGCAATGGCTGTACAGCGCCACCACCAGGTGTTCCAGATAGCCCATCGCCCGCGGAATATAGGCGACGCGCAGTACCAGTGCGAACACCGGCATCAGGAAGAACAGGGCGCCGGGCAATGCGGTCAGGATCGCCTGCATGTACAGATCGGTCTTGCCCCCCATGCGCTGGATGTTGGCGTTGCCGTTGTGCAGGCGCTTGTTGAGCCAGTTGTTGGCGAACCGGGGCCAGCCGGCCATCACGATGGGGTTGGTGTCCGCATCCCAGGGCTTTCCGTTGACGGTGTGGTTGAAGAACGTGCCGTGCTCCGTCGCGGCGGCCTGCTTGCCGGTGCCAGTGAGTTCGGCTTTGCGCTGCGCGGCTGCGGCATTCACTGCGGCCCTGGCCATGGCGAAGCCGGCGTTGCCGGTGCCGGGTGAGTTGGCCTGTTGTTGGTCGATCAACGCCAGCTGCGCCGCGCGGGCGGCTTCGACCTGCTCCACTGTCGTGGTCTTGGCGTACACAGAGTTGGTGCCACCGCCGATGCTGAAATCGTCGACGTGCACGAAGAGCTTGCCGACGAAGAACGTAAACAGGGTGAGGATGACGAACAGCCGCAGGGGCTGCACGTATCCGACCCGGCGGCCCTTGAGGTAGTTCAGCGCGATGCGGCCCGGCACCCAGAGATCGCGCAGCGTGCGGAAGATACGCCCATCGAGATGCCAGAAGGATTCGAACACTTCTTCGATGGCATGACCCACATGCTTGAGCGGGTTGTGCGCCGATTGCCCGCAGCGATGGCAGTAGTGGCCGTGCAGGGCGGTGTCGCAGTTTTCGCAGGCGGCGTGAGCGCTGTCGATCGAGCTCATGGGCAATGGGCCAAGCGTCGGTTGAAGGCGCCTACGATAGCGAATTTTCAGGATTCGTTCAGGTTTGTTTTGGGGTGCTATCGAGCGTGCGTAAGGCGATCAAACGCATCCACGCATGGCGTGGATCTACTGATGGATCTGGAGGAGCAAGCTCCTCTGTTGAGGGGCTGCCCCGACAGGGGCGGGGAGAAGGCAGGCAAAGGGAGGGGCCCAAACGTTGCGCAGCAACGATTGGGGCGAAGCGCGCGCAGCGCACTTCGCGTCCCGCGCCAGCTTGTTTGAGGAGCATGTGGGGAAGCAGGGGGGGGCGCGCGAAGAGCATCCACGCATGGCGTGGATCTACCGACGTCTCTGGAGGAACAAGCCCCTCTGTTGAGGGGCTGCCCCGGCAGGGGCGGGGAGAGGCAGGCAAAGGGAGGGGCCCAAACGTTGCGCAGCAACGATTGGGGCGAAGCGCGCGCAGCGCACTTCGCGTCCCGCGCCAGATAACTGAAAAAGGCTGCCCTTTCAGGCAGCCTTTTTCAGTTATCTGGCGGAGAGAGGGGGATTGTCGGGTGCATCCATGCACCCGATCCCGGCGCGCTGCGCACCGGGACCCGCCTGCGGCGGTCCGGTTCTGCTCCTGCAGAACCGTCGAACCCCGGCGGGGCTTCTCTCGCCCGATGCTCCCCGCCAGACAAATAAAAAAGCCGCCCACTGGGCGGCTTCTTCATTTATCTGGCGGAGAGAGGGGGATTCGAACCCCCGAAGCGCGGTTTAGACGCTTACACACTTTCCAGGCGTGCTCCTTCAACCACTCGGACACCTCTCCGGATCCCTGCCATCGGCAAACGCCTCAGCAGGGGCGCAGATTCTAGCGGGCTACGCGGCACTTCACAAGCACCCCAGCCAGGAACCTGCGAAGGACGTGCCGGAGGCGAGGGGGCTGGACAGGCATGGCACAATGGAACATCCGATGGAAAACGGTGGCCTGATGTCCTACCTCGTCCTTGCCCGCAAGTGGCGTCCGAAGCGTTTTGCCGAGCTGGTGGGCCAGGAACACGTGGTCCGTGCGCTCAGCAACGCGCTGGACAGCGGCCGGGTCCACCACGCGTTCCTGTTCACCGGCACCCGCGGCGTGGGCAAGACCACCATCGCGCGCATCTTCGCCAAGTCGCTGAACTGCGAGCAGGGCACCAGCGCCGACCCGTGCGGCCAGTGCGCGGCCTGCCTGGACATCGACGCCGGCCGCTACATCGACCTGCTGGAAATCGATGCCGCGTCCAACACCGGTGTGGATGACGTGCGTGAGGTGATCGAGAACGCGCAGTACATGCCCTCGCGTGGCAAGTACAAGGTCTACCTGATCGACGAAGTGCACATGCTGTCCAAGGCGGCGTTCAACGCGCTGCTGAAGACGCTGGAAGAACCGCCGGAGCACGTGAAGTTCCTGCTGGCCACCACCGACCCGCAGAAGCTGCCGGTCACCGTGCTGAGCCGCTGCCTGCAATTCAACCTCAAGCGCCTGGACGAGGATCAGATCCAGGGCCAGATGACGCGCATCCTGGCGGCAGAAGAGATCGAGGCCGACGGCAGTGCCATCGTACAGCTGGCCAAGGCCGCTGACGGTAGCCTGCGCGACGGCCTGTCGCTGCTTGATCAGGCGATCGCCTATGCCGGCGGCGCGCTGCGCGAGGACGTGGTGCGCACCATGCTGGGCACGGTCGACCGCACCCAGGTGGCGGCGATGCTCGATGCGCTGGCCGAGGGCGATGGTCCGCGCCTGCTGCAGGTGGTGGCTGCGCTGGCCGAATTCTCGCCGGACTGGAGTGGCGTGCTGGAAGCATTGGCCGAAGGCCTGCATCGCATCCAGGTGCAGCAGCTGGTACCGGGTGCCGCAGCGGCCGCTGAAGGCCTGGACGCGACGGTGTTCGCCGAACGCCTGCGCCCGGAAGTGGTGCAGCTCTGGTACCAGATGGCCTTGAACGGCCGTCGTGACCTGCCGCTGGCGCCGAGCCCGCGCGCGGGATTTGAAATGGCCGTGCTTCGCATGCTGGCGTTCCGACCGGCCGCAGCGGTACCGCCGGTGCCGAAGGCCGTCGACGGTGCGGTGGGTGGCACGCCGGGCGGTAACGCTGCCGGTGGTGGCACCGGTGCCGGTAGCCACGAAGCGACGCCGGCCGCTGCCGCCGCTTCGGCCAGCCCGGCCGTGGTGGCGCAGGTGGCCGCTCCGGCGCAGGCCGCGCCGCGCGAACCTGAACCCGAACCGGAGCCGGTCCCGCAACCCGACCCTGAGCCGACGCCGGAGCCCGAGCCGGTTCCGGTGGAGGAGCCGGTGTCACCGCCGCCGGTGAAGGCCGAAGCCGTGGCGCCTCCGTCTGTTGAAACAGAAGCGGGCGACGACCTGCCGCCGTGGGCCACCGACGAAGCCGAGGCGCGTGACGAGGCGCTGGCGGCCGAGATGGCTGGGCCGGACGCCGCCATGGTGGCGCCCTGGCATGAACCGCCGGCTCCCGTCGCGGCTCCCGGCGAGCCTGCGCCGTCCGAGCGCCCGTTCCGCACTGAAGGCATTGCCATCGCGCCAACAGAGTCGGCCCCGGCACGTGATGCCGTGCCGCAGGAAGGCGTCAGCGAGCTGGCCACGGCCGAGGACTGGCTCGACCTGGTGGCCAACAGTGGCCTGAGCGGCCCGTCGCGGCAGCTGGCGGCCAACGCTGCCTTCATCAGTTGCCAGCACGGGACCTTGAAACTGGGCCTTTCGCCCGGATTTGAGTACCTGCGCTCGGAGCGTGCGCTGGCGGCCCTGGGCGAGATGCTGGAGAAAGCCCTTGGCCAGGCCCCGAAGATCGTGGTCGAGACCGTGGAAATCGAGCACGTTCCGGCCGAGACCCTGCATCAGCGTGCCGACCGCCAGCGTAGTGAGCGGCAGCAGGTGGCAGAGGCTGTTTTCATGGACGATCCGGAAGTGCAGGTGCTGATCCAACAGCACGGCGCCCGGGTTGTTTCCGATTCCATCCGTTCTTTTGACGAGTAGAGACTATGCGCGGCAACATCGCCCAACTGATGCAGCAGGCCCAGAAGATGCAGGAAAACCTGCAGAAGGCCCAGGAAGAAATCGCCAGGATCGAAGTGACCGGCAGCGCCGGTGGCGGCATGGTCAGCGTGACCCTGACCGGTGCCAAGGAATGCCGCAAGGTGCGCATCGACCCGTCGCTGACCAGCGACCCGGAGATGCTGGAAGACCTGATCGCCGCCGCCTTCAACGATGCCTCGAACAAGATCGATGCCGAGTCGAAGTCGAAGATGGGGTCGGCCACCGCTGGCATGCAGCTGCCGCCGGGCATGAAGCTGCCGTTCTGATTTTCAGCGTGGCACCCGTGTAACCGGGTGCCACGGACCCTGTAGCCGTCGAGCCTGCTCGACGCAATGAAAGCCTGTCGCCGTGTCCGCACCCCTGCTTGAACAATTGATCGACGCGTTGCGGGTGCTGCCGGGCGTCGGCCAGAAGACTGCGCAGCGCATGGCCTACCACCTGCTCGAGCGTGAGCGCGAAGGTGGCCGGCGCTTGGCCGAAACCCTGGCGCTGGCGGTGGAACGCATCGGTCACTGCGTGCAGTGCCGCGATTTCAGCGAAACCGAGCTGTGCCCGACCTGTGCCAACAGCAGCCGCGAGCGCAGCCAGCTGTGTGTGGTCGAATCGCCGGCCGACCGCCTGGCCATCGAAAACGCCACCGGCTTCCGCGGTGTCTACTTCGTGCTGCAGGGCCGCCTATCGCCGCTTGATGGCATCGGCCCGCGCGAGCTGGGCCTGGAGCAGCTGGAGCGACGGCTGGCCGAAGGCGAGGTGCAGGAGCTGATCATCGCCACCAGCGCCACTGTCGAGGGCGAGGCCACCGCGCATTACCTGGCGCAGCTGGCGCGCGCACGCAAGGTGCAGCCCAGCCGTCTGGCGCAGGGCCTGCCGCTGGGCGGCGAACTGGAATACGTCGATCGTGGCACGCTGTCGCACGCGTTCGGGACGCGCAGCGAATTCCGCGATTGAGCAACGGCCGGCATGGCCGGACGTGAGCGGCCTACAATGCGGGAGACATCTCCGCCGAGGCCGACCATGAGCAACGAAACCCTCTTCAGCAAGATCATCCGTCGCGAGATCCCGGCCACCATCGTCTACGAGGATGACGAGGTGCTGGGCTTCAAGGACATCGCACCGCAGGCGCCGGTGCACGTGCTGTTCATTCCGAAGAACGAGATCATTCCGACCCTGGATGACCTGCAGCCGTCGCAGGCGCACCTGATCGGGAAGCTGGCGCTGGCTGCCGCCGAGTACGCGCGCCGCGAAGGCTTCGCACAGGACGGCTACCGCATCGTGATGAACTGCCGCGAGGATGCCGGCCAGACCGTGTTCCATATCCACATGCATCTGCTGGCCGGTGCGCCGCTGGGGCACTTCGGTACCCCGGGACGTTGAGCGCCCGGTATCCACGCCATGCGTGGATGAAAAAGGCCGCCCGAGGGCGGCCTTTTCCGTCATGCGTGTGTGGCGACGATCACCACCAGCCCCAGCGACCATAGCCGCCCCAGTACGGGCCATACGGGCCCGGGCCCCACGGGCCATAGGGGTAGGGCACCACGTCGACCTGGCGCTGTTCCGGCCACAGGTAGATCACATCGGCCGACAGCTTCGGCAGGCGGTAGTCGTACTCGCCGATGCGGGTGTTCTGGTAGCCGTCGATCTTGCCGATGAAGGTCACGTCACGACCGGCTTCGAACACCGCCGGGTCGTAGAAGCCGGCACGGCAGGCAATGAAGCGGCCGTCGCTGGCGTCGGACGAGGTGGTGTTCGGGCGGCCACTGCCATTGAGCGGGCGCGAGATGATCTGGAAGCAGGTCTCGCCCTGGCCGGGCTTGGTTTCGATGATGCGACCGCCCCAACGGACCGGCGTGCCGACCTGCTGGGTAGCGACCGAGTCGCGAGGGGAGACCAGGCTGAACTGTCCCTGCAGCGGCTTGGGGGCCGTGGCGCAGGCCGACAGGGCCAGCGTGGCCACAGCGGTGAGAAGGAACTTGGTGTTCATGGGGAGGCTCCGGAAGTCGGGCGATGCCTGCGCAGGTCCCGCAATAATGAAGCGAGGTCGGTGCAAGTTCCAGCGTAGCGCGCGTCGGCGAAACGCTGGCTGAGTGCGAGCAGGGCCGGGTCGGGGCGCTGCCGGTGTACCCGCTGTGCCCAGTCCTGTGCGGTTTCGTGCGGTTCACGGGCCAGGCCGAGGCGGGCGTAGCGCCGTCCGAGCCGGTGCCAGGCGCGCAGCAGCGGCTCGCGTTCGCGCTCGCCACGGGCCAGCAGCCAGGCCATCCACGCCAGCGCCAGCAGTGCGGCTACCACGAAGCCAGCGACCAGCTGCCCGGGGCCCAGATCGTCCAGCCCGAACGGCTTGAGCAGCTGCTGCTGGCGGCGCGCATCGAAGGACAGCACCAGATCGTTCCAGCCGCGGCGCAGCCAGTCGCCCATCTGGCCCAGCTGCAGCCAACGCTGCTGCAGTGGTGTGTCCGTGCCGGCCTGCAGGCGGTCATCCAGGGTGTCCAGGATGCGTTCCGGTGCCACGGCTGCGGTCGGGTCAACCCTGACCCAGCCGCGCTGCGGCAGCCATACCTCGGCCCAGGCGTGGGCATCCATCCGCCGCACTACCCAGTAGTCGCCGATGCGGTTGCGGGTGCCACCAGCGAAACCGGTCACCACCCGTGCCGGGACGCCGGCGTTGCGCATCAGCACCACGAAGGCCGAGCTGAAGTGTTCACAGAAGCCGGCCTTGTAGCCGAACAGGAACTCGTCGATCGGGTCGCGCCCTGCCGCAGGGGTATCCAGCGTGTACGAGAAATCGGTGGTGATCCACTGCAGCGCGCGGCGCACGATGGCCTCGTCGTCGCTGCCGGCGTCCTGCCGCCATTGCTGCGCCAGCGTGGCGGTGCGCGGGTTGAAGCCGGTCGGCAGCTGCAACGTCGCGCGGCGCAGATAGGGCGACAGCGTGCTGTCGAAGCGCAGTGGCGGGGCCGAATGCAACCGCCAGCGGCTGAGCGAGGCCAGCGGGCGTTCGCTGCTCAGGCTCATGTCCGCATCCAGCATGCTGCCCGCAGGTGCGCGGCTGGGCAGGTCCAGCGCCACCAGCTGGCGGCGGTCGGTGGGCTCGTAGTCGATCTGGTAGTCCCAGCCCTGTGTACCCGCTGCAACCGCTGCAGCAGGTCGCCGCGCGCTGGCACGGTCGCGTGTCCAGCGCCGTCCATCGAAGGCGGTCAGTACAGGGCCGCGCCAGTAGCGCTGCGCCGGCTCGGGCGGAGCGCCGAAGAACTGCACGCGCAGCGCCGGGGTGTCGTCGGCCATCAGGTCCAGCCACTGGCCGGGTTCCATGCTGTCGGACAGCCCCGGTGTACCCACGGCGCGTTCGGGAATACCCCACAGTGGCGTGGCCAGTCGGGGGAAGAGCCAGAAGCAGGCCAGTGCCAGCGGCAGGCCGATCGCCAGCAGGCGGCCGACACCACGCAGCTGTCCACGCAGTGGCTGGCGGCCAGCATGGCCTTCATCCTGCGCCAGGCGTTGCAGTGCGATCAGTGCGCTGCCCCCGGCCAGCGTGGCCAGCGCTGTTGTCAGCGGCCCCTGGTCGAGCAGGAATGCTGCAAAGGGCGAGAACAGCGCGAAGCCGAGCAGGCTGCGGGCATCACGCAGGCTGCGCAGCTCGCTGGACTTGATCGCCAGCATCGCGGCCAGCAGCGCGCAACCGGTATCGCGTCCTGGGCGCACCACGCCCATCTGCCAGACGATGGCGCCGAGCATGCCCAGCACCAGCAGCAGGCGTACCGGCATCGGCAACACTGTCCGCCACGACAGGGCGGCAGTGATGATCGCCGCCAGCGCGATCACGCCCGCCAGCAGTGGTGGCAGCTGCAGCAGCAACGGCAACAGTGCCAGCGCCGCGCTGGCCAGGGTCCAGTTGCGGGCATTGCGGTCGAGCAGGGCCGGGGTATCAGTCATGCGGCATCAGCGCCAGCGCGCGCAGGCACAGGTGATGATGGCTGGCGCCCTGGCCGGGCCCGAACGGTGGATGCGCAGGCAGCAGCAGGGTGTAGCGGCGGCCCTCGCGCTCGGCCACATCCACCCAGCGCGCCAATCGAGCGATGCGTGCTTCATGGCCCAGCGGCGCCAATGAGCGCCAGTCGAGGATCACTTCGATGCCGACCGGCTTTTCGTACTCGCGCACCAGCAGGCTGTCGCGGCGTGCCGAGTGCTTCCAGGAAATGCTGCGCGGCGCATCGCCCGCCCGGTAGGGGCGCAGCTGATGCAGCTCCTCGCCGCTGGCATGGGCACGGGTATGCAGCGGATCGCTGCCGCTCTCCGGCAGTGCAGGCGCCACGGCCTCGGCCAGCGGGTAGACCAGCAGCGGCTGTTCCGGCCACACCCACGACCATGCCCGCACCAGGCCCAGCGGCTGGGTGGTGGACAGGCGGATACGCGGCAGTTCCAGCCAGCCACGGCGTTCGCTGGGAACGTCCAGTTCCACTTCGCCACGGCCGTGCGCAGGCAGCGAGGTCCAGGCGTTGCTGTCACCCAGCTGCAGATGAAGGCCGTGCCGCGCACGCGGATCACGCAGTGAGAGGTCTACGCGCAGGCGCAACGGTTGCCCGGCAGGTACCGGCTCGGCCGAGATCGCATCCATCTGCACGCCGGACAACTGGAGATGCGCGGCAATGGCACTGGCGATGGCCGCTGCGGCAAGCAGCAGGGCCAGCAGCAGCGCCGGATTGTTGTTGTAGTTCAGCGCGCCCAGCAGCATGGCCACCAGCAGGGTGGCAACGAACAGGCCGAAGCGGGTGGGCAGCACATAGATGCGATGGCGGTCCAGCCGCTTCGGCAAGGCTTCGGGCCTGCGTGGCCGTGCCAGCAGCTGCATGCGTGCCCAGCGTGTGGCCACGCTCAATCCACCGCGACGGTCTGCAGGATCGCGCGCGCCAGTGCCGGTCCCGAACTGGATTCGGCTTCCGCCACCAGCCGGTGACCAGCCACTGCGACGAACAGCGTCTGCACGTCCTCGGGCACGACATGCCCGCGACCCAGCAGCAGGGCATGTGCCCTGGCCGCACGCAGCAATGCCAGGCCGGCGCGTGGTGACAGGCCGACGCGCACGCCGGCGTGCTGGCGGCTGCGGGTCAGCAGGGCCTGCACATAGTCGATCAGCGCGTCGCTGGCATGCACCTGGTTCACCGCGTCGCGCAGCGCGCGCACCTGGGTGTCATCCAGTTTCGGCACGGCGCGCGCGATCAGGTCGCGGCGGTCGCTGCCCCGCAGCAGTTCGCGTTCGGCCTGGGCACTGGGGTAGCCCATCGCCAGCCGCAGCAGGAAACGATCCAGCTGCGAATCCGGCAGCGGGAAGGTGCCGGACAGGTCCACCGGGTTCTGCGTGGCGATCACGAAGAACGGGTCGGGCAGCGGATGCGTCTGTCCGTCCAGGGTGACCTGTTGTTCGGCCATCGCTTCCAGCAACGCGCTCTGCGTGCGTGGTGGTGCACGGTTGATCTCGTCGGCCAGCAGTACGTGGGTGAACACCGGGCCTGGGTGGAACTGGAACTGGCGGCTGCCGGCTTCATACACCGACACGCCCAGCACATCGGCCGGCAACAGGTCGGAGGTGAACTGCACGCGCTGGAAGCTGAGGCCGAGGCTGCTGGCCAGCGCATGCGCCAGCGTGGTCTTGCCCAGGCCGGGCAGATCTTCGATCAGCAGGTGGCCGCCGGACAGCAATGCGACGAACGCCAGCCTGACTTCCGGCACCTTGCCCAGTACCAGTGCGTTCACCTGATCCTGTGCCTCCCGCAGGGCCTGACGCAATTGATCGGTTAGCATGCTGGGATTGGGGGACGAAGCTGGCATGATCGTCTCAGATCTGGAATCCACTCGATTATCCATAGAGCAATGCAAGGCGAACAGCGCGCACGGACGATATTTCTCTGGTTATGGACGCTGGTCACAGCGGCCAAGCTGATCGTTGCCGCGCGCCTGCCGCTGTTCGTCGACGAAGCGTTCTATTGGCAGGAAGGCCAGCATCTGGCCGCGGCCTATTCGGATCTGCCCGGGCTGACCGCCTGGCTGGCCCGCCTGGGCGTGGAGATCGGGGGGCATCACGTGCTCGCGCTGCGCCTGCCGTTCCTGGCCATCGGTGCGCTGCTGCCGCTGCTGGTGGTGCGCACGGCCACGCGCTGGTTCGGCAATGTGGCCGGTTGGCAGGCGGGCAGCCTCACGCTGTTGATGCCGTTGTCGGCGACGCTGGGCCTGCTGGCGGTACCGGACGTGCCGATGGCGTTGGCGGCAGTGATCTGCCTGCACGCCGGTGCGCGCCTGCTGCACAACGTGGATGCCTCCTCGGCGATGAAGCTGGCGCTGGGCCTGCTGATCGGTGCACTCAGCCACTACCGTTTCATCGGTGTCATCGGCGTCGGTTTCATCGCGTTGCTGGCATTGCCGCAGGGACGTCGCATGCTGGCCGATCCGCGCGTGTGGGTGGCATTGGCGGTGGGCGTGCTGGCATGGCTGCCACTGCTGGCGTGGAATGCGGACAACCACGATGCCGGCCTGAAATTCCAGGTGATCGAGCGTCATCCCTGGGCGTTTGAATGGGGCGGGCTGTGGTTCCTGGTGATCCAGCCGATGCTGGTCACGCCGATCCTGTGCATGGCGATGTGGAAGGTGGCGCTGGCAGGAACCCGGAGCGGTGGCGGTGCGCGCGTGCAGTGGCGCTATTTCGGCTTGGTGGGCGGCGTATCCACGCTGGGCATTTTCGTGCTCGGCTTCTTCACTGACGTCGAGCGGATCAGCTTCCACTGGCCGCTGCCGGGCTACCTCGCATTGCTGGTGGCGGTGCCGGTGGTGCTCAACGGCTGGCCGCGCTGGCTGCGCCGCACCGGCTGGTGGCTGGCCGGCGCGGGCATGGTGCTGGCCTTCGGCTACTACCTGGTGGCATCCACGCCGGCACTGCGCGAGCAGATGGCC
This sequence comes from Stenotrophomonas sp. GD03819, assembly GCF_029841665.1. NCBI lineage: Bacteria > Pseudomonadati > Pseudomonadota > Gammaproteobacteria > Lysobacterales > Lysobacteraceae > Stenotrophomonas > Stenotrophomonas sp. GD03819. Next base: position 72,378 of record NZ_JAOCEW010000005.1, on the reverse strand, counting down.
GGCAGCAAGTACTATCCGCGCAATTTCGCCGGCTGGCAGCCACTGGCAGTTGCGGTCCATGAAGAGCTGCGGCAGATGCCGGAAGGAACGCGCGTGCTGGCCGGCAACTTCAAGGTTGGCGCCGAGCTGGGTTTCCAGCTGGGCAATGGCAACATCGAGGTACTGCCGCATCTGCTCAATGACAAGCATGGCCGCACCGCGCAGCTGGCGCAGTGGGGCCTGCTGCATGAGGGCGAGCGCACGGTGCCGATGCTGCTGGTGCTGTCACCCAGCGACCAGCGCTATCGCGAACTGCTGGAGCGCTATCACGCCATCTGCAATCAGGTGGGGCCGATGCCTGCGCCACGCGTGGTCAGCAGTGATCACGGGTTCCAGCGCTTCCTGCTGTTCCGGCTGCCGGTGCAGCGCGCAGAAGGGCCGTGCGTGACGCCGGCGATGGCGTGGCTGGATGCGCCGTCCAATGGCGAGAAGGTGTCCGGCACGCTCGCAATCAAGGGCTGGGCGTTCAAGGATGGTGTCGGCCTGGCGCGCGTCGAAGTGCTGGTCGATGGTCGCCCGATCGGTGACGCCCGCTATGGGCGTGTGTTCGACGTGCGCCACACTTGGCCGGACAGTACCGATCCGCAGCATCCGGCGGTGGGCTTCGACGCATCGTTGGATACCACCACGCTGGCTCCGGGCAAGCACTGGCTCGGGCTGCGCCTGCATGGCCGCGATGGCAGTGTGGAGGCGTGGCAGGAGCAGCCGTTCGAGGTCCGTTGAGGCTCCTGCATCTGTAGAGTCGAGCCATGCTCGACTGCTTTTGTTGCAGATGTTGCAGATGGCAGGTGCCGAGCGAAAAGCAGCCGAGCATGGGCTCGGCTCTACAGGTTGGCAGGAGCGTTCAGGGCACCGCGAAACCGGCCCTGCGCAGCAATCCGCATACCGCGATCAGCGGCAGGCCGACCAGCGCGGTCGGGTCGCGGTTGTCGATGGCGTCGAACAGGCTGATGCCCAGGCCCTCGCATTTGAAGCTGCCGGCGCAGTCCAGCGGTTGCTCGGTGGTCACGTAGCGGGCGATTTCGTCTGGCTCCAGTGCGCGGAAGCAGACTTCGGTCAGATCGACGGCCGTGAATGATTCTCCGTCACGACTGAGACAGACGGCGGTGTGGAAGCGGACGGTCTGCCCCGACATCGCTGCCAGCTGCGCACAGGCGGCCTCGACCGTACCCGGTTTGCCCAGTGGCTGGCCGTTCAGGTCTGCGACCTGGTCCGAACCGATCACCCACGCGCCGGGGTGGCGGGACGCCACCTCGGCCGCTTTGGCGGTGGCCAGGCGGGTGGCCAGGGCCAGCGGAGCCTCCCCGTTCATGGGAGTCTCATCCACCTCCGGACGTGCGCAGTCGAAGGGCAGGCCCAGCCGTTCCAGCAGCTCGCGGCGGTAGCGGGAGGTGGAGGCCAGGACCAGTGACATGCGAGAATACCGGGGCAGGGCATGGCAGTCTGGCGTGTCCGCAGCGCCAGCAGCAAGTCCTGCATGGCGGGCATTTGACAGTCGGCGCCCGGATCCTTAGTATTCAGCGGCTTATGTCCGCGAACGTGCCCGAAACGCTGGATGCCTGGCGGATGGTTGTAGCGCGAAGGCGCTTCGACGGTCAGGTGTCTCTGGCTGAATTGACCCGCCTGCAGGGGTTGGTCGCAGATACCGACGGTGAGTGCAATTACTCGCTTGAATTCGGTCGCGACGACGTCTTGCGGGTATCCTATGTGGAATTGACCATCGACACCGCGCTGCCGCTGACCTGTCAGCGCAGCATGCAGCGATTCCTGTTGCCGGTGAAGGTGACCCAGAGGCTTGGCCTGATCCGCGACGAGGACGAGGAATCGTCCCTGCCGGAGGAATACGAGGCGTTGCTGGTGCCGGAAGATGGCCAGCTGAAGCCGCTGGATCTGGTCGAGGACGAACTGGTGCTGGCGGTGCCGGTGGTACCGCTGTCGCCCGACGGTGAAGCAGTCGACAAGGACTGGGCGCCGAGCGAAGAAGAAACGAAGAAGGCCAACCCGTTTGCGGCGTTGGCGGCATTGAAGAAACAATAGCAGCCGGTTGTCGTCGGCGGCTGCGGCGAAAGCGAAAAGTGTGCTGGGCGCTGGCGTCCTGTGCGACGAAACGACGAAGCAAAACGAACCGAGTTTGGAGCAATCCCATGGCTGTCCAGAAATCCCGTGTTACCCCGTCCCGCCGCGGCCAGCGCCGTTCGCATGACGCCCTGAGCGCCAAGCAGCTGTCGACCGACCCGACCACCGGCGAAGTGCACCTGCGTCACCACATCACTGCCGATGGTTTCTACCGCGGCAAGAAGGTCATCCAGACCAAGACCTCGGCCGTCGAAGAAGATTGATGTGCCGGGAAGGCCGCTGCCTCCGGGCAGCGGCCTTTGCCTTCTTCCCCGGGTGTGCCGGTGATCGGCGGCCCGCGCAACAGGAAACATGATGAGCAAGCGGATCTACTCGAGGATCGCGGGCACCGGTAGCTATTTGCCGGAAAAAGTCCTGACCAACGCCGACCTGGAAAAAATGGTCGAAACCTCGGATGAGTGGATCCAGTCGCGCACCGGAATTCGTGAACGGCACATCGCGGCCGAAGGCGAAACCACCAGCGACCTCGGCTACAACGCCGCCCTGCGCGCGCTTGAAGCCGCAGGCATCGATGCCTCGCAGCTCGACATGATCGTGGTCGGCACGACCACCCCTGATCTCATTTTCCCGTCCACCGCGTGCCTGATCCAGGCCAAGCTCGGTGTTGCGGGGTGCCCTGCCTTTGACGTCAACGCAGCCTGCTCGGGCTTCGTGTTCGCGCTGGGCGTGGCCGACAAATTCATCCGTTCCGGTGACTGCAAGCATGTGCTGGTGATCGGCACCGAAACGCTGACCCGCATGGTCGACTGGAACGATCGCACCACCTGCGTGCTGTTCGGCGATGGCGCCGGCGCCGTCGTGCTCAAGGCCGATGAAGAGACCGGCATCCTCAGTACCCACCTGCATGCCGATGGCAGCAAGAAGGAGCTGTTGTGGAACCCGGTCGGTGTCTCGACCGGCTTCAAGGACGGCGCCAATGGCGGCGGCACCATCAACATGAAGGGCAACGACGTGTTCAAGTACGCCGTCAAGGCGCTGGACTCGGTCGTGGACGAGACCCTGGCCGCCAACGGCCTGGACAAGTCCGACCTGGATTGGCTGATTCCGCACCAGGCCAACCTGCGCATCATCGAAGCCACCGCCAAGCGCCTGGACATGTCGATGGACCAGGTCGTGGTGACCGTCGACAAGCACGGCAATACCTCGTCCGGCTCGGTGCCGCTGGCGCTGGACGCCGCCGTGCGTTCGGGCAGGGTCGAACGTGGCCAGCTGCTGCTGCTGGAAGCCTTCGGCGGCGGCTTCACGTGGGGTTCGGCTCTGCTGCGCTATTGATAGTGCAAGTTACGACAACGTGAAGCTTTGTCGTTGCGGCCCGTCTGGGGCCGTAACGCGTTTAAGGAGGACCTGTCATGGTTGAGCCCATCGTCATCGAAGGGCAACGTGCCTGGCTGAAGCAGTACGGCAAGGGAAGCCGGGCGCTGGCCCTTGGCCTGCTCAATTTTGTTGCCCGTCGTTTTCATCTGGACGCCCTGCGTCCGCCGCCGCACCGTGGCGGCGACGCCGCACGCGAAACCGAAGCCCGTCGCCTTGCAGAACTGCAGGCGCAGGGTGTGAACGTGCCCGACGTGCTGGGCACCGGCCATGCCGCGCTGGTGATCGGCGACAACGGCAGTTCGTTCAATACCTGCCTGCGCGAAGCCGACGACGCAGGTCGCGACCGACTGGTGATGGCGGCGATGCTGGCCATTGCCGCAGCGCATGCGCGTGGCGCCTATTTCGGCCAGCCGTTGCCGCGCAATCTCACCTGGGATGGCGAGAACGTCGGTTTCATCGACTTCGAGGAAGATCCGCTGGAAGTGATGGATCTGTCCGAAGCGCAGGCCCGCGACTGGCTGATGTTCGGCTATGGCGTGGCCAAGCACTACGCCGACCGCCCCGAGCACCTGCAGGCGATGATGGCCGAGGCGATGGGCGATGCCCAGGCGCCGGTGCGCGAGCACGTGCACGCGGTCAGCGGCCGCCTGCGCAGCCTGGCCCGGGTCTGCATGAAGCTGGGCCGCTCAGCGCGCGCTCTGGCCCACTCCATTTTCATCGCCCATGGCGCCAGCACCGCTGGCGTGCTGATGCTGGTGGGCCTGTGCGTGGATTTCCTCGCCGACGGCGACCTGGACGTCCTGCAGCTGTTCTGCTGATCAGCAGCTGGGGCCGGATCCCTTTTTTCCATGGAGAGGCATCCGGCCCCGGATCTCCAGCGTGTTGCGACAGCCATTCACCATACGCGTGCATACGCGCACGTACAGACGACACGGCATGTTCCCCCTTATCATGGCCCGCTTCGATTGCAACAAGCGGATGACCGCGTGACCCTATCCACCCTCGCTTTTGTCTTCCCCGGCCAGGGCTCGCAGTCTGTGGGCATGGTGGCCGAGCTGGCCGAACTGCACCCGCAGGTGCGTGACGCCTTCACCGAGGCGTCCGATGGTGCCGGCGTCGACCTGTGGGCGCTGTCCCAGGGCGGCCCGGAGGAAATGCTCAACCGCACCGAATACACCCAGCCGGCCCTGCTGGCTGCAAGCATCGGCGTGTGGCGCGCCTGGAACGCCGTGGGCGGTCCGCGCCCGTCGGTGCTGGCCGGTCACAGCCTGGGCGAGTACACCGCCCTGGTTGCCGCTGGCGCGCTGAGCCTGCATGACGGTGCGCACCTGGTGCGCCTGCGCGGCCAGTTGATGCAGGAAGCCGCGCCGGCCGGTGTCGGCGCCATGGCCGCCGTGCTCGGCGCCGAAGACCAGCTGGTGCTGGACGTCTGCGCTGAAGCGGCAGGCAGCCAGGTGGTGGTGCCGGCCAACTTCAATTCGCCGGGCCAGATCGTGATTGGTGGCGACGCCGATGCGGTCGACCGCGCGCTGGCGCTGCTGGCCGAGAAGGGCGTGCGCAAGGCGGTCAAGCTGGCCGTGAGCGTGCCCTCGCACACCCCGCTGATGCGCGAAGCCGCCAACCGCCTGGCCGAAGTGATGGCCGGCCTGGCCTGGCAGGCGCCGCAGCTGCCGGTGGTGCAGAACGTCGACGCCAAGGTGCATGACGGCATCGACGCGATCCGTACCGCGCTGGTCCAGCAGCTGTACCAGCCGGTGCAGTGGACCGGCTGCGTGCAGGCGCTGGCTGGCCGTGGCGTCACCCAGATCGCCGAGTGCGGCCCGGGCAAGGTGCTGACCGGCCTGGTCAAGCGCATCGACAAGGCCATCGACGGCCGTTCGCTGGCCACGCCGGGCGACTTCGAAGCTGCCCGCGAGGCATGGTCGGCCTGATCCCCCCTGTTCCTGCCGTCCGTACCGGTGGCCGCTGCACGCGGCACGGGTGCGGCGGCCGCCCCAGCCTGAGGAAAACATCATGAGCAAGCCCCTGCAGGGTGAAATCGCACTGGTCACCGGCGCCAGCCGTGGCATTGGTGCCGCCATCGCCGATCTGCTGGCCGCCCAGGGCGCCACCGTCATCGGCACCGCCACCACCGAATCCGGCGCTGCCGCGATCGGTGAGCGCCTGGCCGCCCACGGTGGTCATGGCCGCGCGCTGAATGTCACCGATGCGGCTGCGCTGGACAGCGTGCTGGACGGCATCGCCAAGGAATTCGGCCCGATCTCGATCCTGGTCAACAATGCCGGCATCACCCGCGACAACCTGCTGATGCGCATGAAGGACGAGGACTGGGCGTCGATCATCGACACCAACCTGACCAGCGTGTTCCGTACCAGCAAGGCGGTAATGCGCGGCATGATGAAGGCGCGCAAGGGCCGCATCATCAACATCGCATCGGTGGTGGGCGTGACCGGCAACGCCGGCCAGGCCAACTACGCTGCCGCCAAGGCCGGCATCATCGGCTTCAGCAAGTCGCTGGCCAAGGAAATCGGTTCGCGCGGCGTCACCGTCAATGTTGTCGCACCTGGCTTCATCGACACCGACATGACCAAGGCGTTGCCGGAAGAAGCGCGTACCGCGCTGATCAACGACATCGCCCTCGAACGCCTGGGTTCGCCGGAAGACATCGCCCATGCGGTGGCCTTCCTGGCCAGCCCGGCTGCCGGTTACATCACCGGCGAAACCCTCCATGTGAACGGTGGCATGTACATGCCGTAAGCAAGGGGCGCAGGGATTGCGCCGCAAGTGATTGATCTGCTGAGGTTTTTGCTGCGATGCAAGGCCGCGCCGGTTTCCACTACACTATCCCACGGCCATCGCCTTTGATGGCGACCACTTTTGAACCACAACTCCATCTGGAGCGAGATCCCATGAGCACCATCGAAGAACGCGTCAAGAAAATCGTCGTCGAACAGCTTGGCGTCAAGGAAGAAGAAGTCACCAACAGCGCATCGTTCGTCGATGACCTGGGCGCTGACTCGCTGGACACCGTCGAGCTGGTGATGGCCCTGGAAGAAGAATTCGAGTGCGAGATCCCGGACGAAGAAGCCGAGAAGATCAGCACCGTGCAGGCCGCCATCGACTACATCAAGGCCCACGTCAAGGCCTGATGTCAGACGGCAGTGCGCGCGCGGGTTCACGCTCGCCGCGCACCGCACCCCATGGGGCCGCTGTTGCGGCCCCGTGTGTTTGAGCATCACACCGAAGCAAACCGAGTTGCCCGTTGAAACCATCCGGGCCAGGAGAATCAGCAATGAAGCGTCGCGTCGTCGTAACCGGCCTGGGTATCGTCTCGCCGTTGGGCAATGATCTGGCCAGCAGCTGGGAAGGCATCACCCATGGTCGTTCGGGCATCGGTCCGCTGACCAACGTTTCTGATGCCTATCTGGATCGGTTCACCACCAAGATTGCAGGTGAGGTCAAGGGATTCGACATCACCGCCGACAATGAACTGTTCGGCAAATTCCGGGTCAGCGGCAAGGATGCCAAGAAGATGGACCCGTTCATCCATTACGGCCTCGGTGCCTCGTTCATGGCCCTGCACGACTCGGGCCTGGAGATCACCGACGCCAATGCCGAACGCATCGGCGCCATCGTCGGCGCCGGCATCGGCGGCCTGCTCGGCATCGAAGAGCAGACCATCGAGTTCCACGAGGGCAAGAAGATCTCGCCCTTCTACGTGCCCAAGACCATCATCAACATGCTGCCGGGCCAGCTGAGCATCATCACCGGCCTGAAGGGCCCGTCGTTCTCGGCGGTGTCGGCGTGCGCGACATCGAACCACTCGATCGGCACCGCGATGCGCATGATCCAGTACGGCGATGCCGACGTGATGGTGGTCGGTGGTGCCGAGCGTGGCTCGTCGCCGACCGCGCTGGGCGGCTTCTGCGCGATGAAGGCCATGAGCACCCGCAACGATGCCCCGGAACAGGCCTCGCGCCCGTGGGACAAGGACCGTGACGGCTTCGTGCTGGGCGACGGCGCCGGCATCCTGATCCTGGAAGAGTACGAGCACGCCAGGGCGCGTGGCGCGAAGATCTACTGCGAGCTGGCCGGTTTCGGCGCCAGCTCCGATGCGTACCACATGACCGCACCGAGCGAGAACGGCGAAGGTGCCGCCCGCTGCATGGCCATGGCCATGAAGGACGCCGGCGTGACCCCGGAGCAGGTCGGCTACCTCAACGCGCACGGCACCTCCACGCCACTGGGCGACCTGGGCGAGACCATGGCGATGAAGACCGCCTTCGGCGACCACGCCTACAAGATGATGGTCAGCTCCACCAAGTCGATGACCGGCCATCTGCTGGGCGCTGCCGGCGGCGTGGAAGCGATCTTCTCGGTGATGGCGCTGCAGGACAACGTCATTCCGCCGACCATCAACCTGCAGCAGCCGGGCGAAGGCTGCGACCTGGACTACGTGCCCAACGAAGCACGCCAGGCCAAGGTGGACGTGGTGATGTCGAATGGTTTTGGCTTCGGCGGCACCAACGGCACGCTGATCTTCAAGCGCGTCTGACCGAGTTGTAGCGTCGAGCCATGCTCGACTCCGCGTTCCATGGAGCCGCCGCAAGGCGGCTTCCGTGCATCTGATACCCCGAACTGGCTGCCATGACCCACGCACCGCTGATTCACCCGTTGCCGCATCCGATCGATCTGCTGGCGCTGCAGCAGCACGACCCGGCGCGCTTCCCGCTGCTGATGGAATCCACCGCCTCGGGCACCGCCCAGGGCCGCTGGAGCCTGCTGCTGGCCGCGCAGGGCGAGGGCCTGCGGCTGGACGCCGATGGCCAGGTGCGCGATCTGCACGACGTGGTGCAGCCCGGCACGTTCCTGCAGGCACTGGACCGTGCCTGGCAGCATGAGCGCCTGTCGCACGACGGCAGCCACAGCCTGCCGTTCCGTGGCGGCTGGGCGCTGATGCTGGATTACGAAGTGGCCAGCCAGATCGAACCGGTTCTGCCGGCGCGTGCGCGCGAGGACGGCCGCCCGACCGCGCTGGCACTGCGCTGCCCGGCCGCGGTGCTGCACGACCATCACAACGATGCCAGCTTTGTCATCGCCGAAGCCGGCGAGCAGGCGCTGCTGGACGCGCTGGTGGCACTGGCTTCGGCCGCGATGCCCGAAGCCGGGCAAGGCTGGCAGCCGCCGCAGTCGGTGGCCGAGGATGCGCCGCAGCGCTTCACCGACGGCGTGCGCCGGGTGATCGACTACCTGCGCGCCGGCGATGTGTTCCAGGTGAACCTGTCGCGGCGCTGGAGCGCCCGGTTCGCCGCGCCGGTCAGCCCGCAGGCGCTGTACGCGCAGTTGCGCCGTGCCAACCCGGCACCGTTTGCCGGCCTGTTCAGCGCGCATGGCCGCCACGTGGTCAGTTCCTCGCCGGAGCGGCTGGTGTCGGTGCATGCCGGTCACGCGCAGACCCGGCCGATTGCCGGCACGCGTCCGCGTTTCGAGGGGGACGATGATGCCGCGCGCATCCAGGAACTCGTCGGCCACCCCAAGGAGCGCGCCGAGCACGTGATGCTGATCGACCTGGAGCGCAACGACCTGGGCCGCATCTGCCTGCCCGGCACCGTGGTGGTCGACGAGCTGATGACCGTGGAGAGCTACGCCCATGTGCACCACATCGTCAGCAACGTCAGTGGCCATCTGCGCCCGGAGGTCACGCCCGGCGAGGTGATCGCCGCCACGTTCCCGGGCGGCACCATCACCGGCTGCCCCAAGGTGCGCTGCATGCAGATCATCAGCGAACTGGAGCAGGTGCCGCGCGGTGCCTATACCGGCGCCTTCGGCTGGCTGAACCGGGATGGCGACCTGGACCTGAACATCCTGATCCGCACCGCCGAAGTGGATGGCCACGAGGTGAGCTTCCGCACCGGTGCCGGCATCGTGGTGGATTCGGACCCGGACAAGGAACTGGACGAGACCCTCGCCAAGGCGCGCGGCCTGCTGCGGGCGCTCGGTCAGCAAGGCTGACGGCCGCCGGTTCGGCTTCGGTGGGTGCCGACCTTGGTCGGCACGGGTGTGTGGCCCCGGTCATGACCCCACACCAGCGGCACGGTATCCTGCACGACGGAATCGAGTTCAGAGGTAGTCCATGGCGGGAGCCAAGCGCGGGTGTCTGTTCGTGGTAACGCTGGTGGTGGTGCTGGCCGCTGTCGTGGCCGGCGCGGGCGCGTGGTTCTTCTACCAGCAGACCCGCTTCGCCGATGCCCCGATCACTCCCACCGCCGAAAGTGTGGTCATCGCCAGCGGCGATGGCATGAACAGCGTGCTGCGCAAGCTGCGCGATGCCGGCGTGGACGAGGGCCAGGACACCCAGTGGCAGTTGCTGGCGCGCCAGCTCGATGCCGCCGGCAAGCTGAAGGTGGGCGAGTACGCGCTCAGCGGCGACCTGACCCCGCGCGAGCTGCTGTTGCGCATGCGTGCCGGCAGGGTGCTGCAGCACCGTGTCACCATCATCGAAGGCTGGAACATCCGCCAGCTGCGTGCCGCGCTCAAGCGCGCCGAGCCGCTGCTGCACACCACCGACAATCTTGATGACGCCGCGCTGATGCAGCGCCTCGGCTTCGGTGGACAGCATCCGGAAGGCCGCTTCCTGCCGGAGACCTACGTCTACCAGCGCGGCGACAGTGATCTGGACGTGCTCAAGCGCGCCCACGCCGCGATGGAAAAGGCGCTGGATGAAGCCTGGGAAAGCCGCGCGCCGGACCTGCCGATCAACACGCCCTACGAACTGCTGACGATGGCCTCGATCATCGAGAAGGAAACCGCATTGGCCAGCGAGCGCCCGCAGATTGCCGGCGTGTTCATGCGTCGCCTGAAGATCGGCATGCGCCTGCAGACCGACCCGACCGTGATCTACGGCATCGGTGCCGCGTATGACGGCAACATCCGCCGCCGCGACCTGACCACCGATACGCCCTACAACACCTATACCCGTGCGGGCCTGACCCCGACCCCGATCGCCATGCCCAGCCGCGATGCACTGATGGCCGCCGCGCAACCCGCAGCGGGCGACGTGCTGTATTTCGTCGCCGTGGGCGATGGCAGTGGCGCGCACGTGTTCTCGCCCAGCCTGGACCAGCACAACGCCGCAGTCGCCCGCTACCTGCAGCAGCTGCGCCAGCAACGTACCAAGGAGACCTCGGCGCAATGAGTCCCGCGCTGCTTCGCCACCCGCGTTTCGTCAGCCTGGAAGGCGGCGAGGGCGCAGGCAAGACCACCGCCATCAACGCCATCCGTGACTGCCTGCGCAGCCACGGCCACGAGGTGGTGCTGACCCGCGAGCCGGGCGGCACGCCCCTGGCCGAGCGCATCCGCGGCCTGGTGCTGAAGCCCGATGCCGAGATCGCCGCCGAACCGCTCAGCGCCGAAGCCGAGCTGCTGCTGGTGTTCGCCGCACGCGCGCAGCACGTGCGCCAGGTGATCCAGCCGGCGCTGCAGCGCGGCGCCTATGTGCTGAGCGATCGCTTCACCGATTCCAGCTATGCCTACCAGGGCGGTGGCCGCGGCCTCGATCCGCAGTGGATTGCCGACCTGGAACGACGCGCGGTGGGCCTGCTGCCGGGCCTGACCCTGCTGCTGGACGTGGACGTGGCGGTGGGCCGCGCACGCGCCAACGGCCGCGACCTGTGGCCGGACCGCATCGAGAGCGAGCAGGACGATTTCTTCCAGCGCGTGCGCGAAGTGTTCCGCAGCCGCGCACAGCAGGATCCGCAGCGCTTCGCGCTGGTCGACGCTGGCCAGGTGCAGGAACGCGTGGCGGCCGACGTGGTCGCGCGTGTCGAGCGCTGGCTGCGGGACGGGGAGGGCGTATGAGCACGTTTTCGCCGTGGCAGCAGCGCGCGTTCGATCAGACGGTTGCTGCGCTCGATGCAGACCGGCTCGGTCATGGCCTGCTGATCTGCGGCCCGGCCGGGTTGGGCAAGCGCGAGGTGGCACTGGCGCTGGCCGGCCACGTGCTGGCGCGCGGCGATGCCGCGCATGCCACGCGCACGCGCCAGCTGATCGCCGCGGGTACCCACCCGGACCTGCAGCTGGTCAGCTTCATTCCGAACAAGAGCGGCGACAAGCTGCGCACCGAGATCGTCATCGAGCAGGTGCGCGAGATCACCGACACGCTGGCGCTGACCCCGCAGTACGGCGTGGCACAGGTGGTGATCGTCGACCCGGCCGATGCGATCAACCGCTCGGCCGCCAATGCACTGCTGAAGACCCTGGAAGAGCCGCAGCCCGGCCGTTACCTGTGGCTGATCAGCAGCGACCCGGCGCGGCTGCCGCAGACCATCCGCAGCCGTTGCCAGCGCCTGGAATTCAAGCTGCCGCCGCAGCACGAAGCACTGGCCTGGCTGCAGCAGCAGGGACACAGCGAGGCGTCGGCGCGCGAAGCGCTGGAGGCTGCACGCGGCCATCCCGGCCAGGCCGACAACTGGCTGCGCGAAGATGGCCTGAGCCTGCGCCGCGAGGTTGGCCGCGAGCTGGAACAGCTGGCCGCCGGCAAGACCGGTGCGGTGGAGCTGGCGCAGAAGTGGTGCGGCGACGACAACGCAGCGCTGCGCCTGCGCTTTGCCGCCGACCTGGCGCTGGCCCAGGCCAGCACCGATGCCTTGACCACGCCGGAGCGATTGCACAAGCTTGCAGCCTGGTTCGATGCGGCCAACCGCACCCGCGACCTGCTGCGCACCACGGTGCGCGCAGACCTTGCGGTGGTCGAGTTGCTGCTGGCCTGGAACAAGGTGAACGAGCGGCCTGCCGCAAGGGGAAATCGATGAGTGCCAGCAACGCCCGCCAGGGCATCCTGTCCCTGGCCGTGAAGGACAAAGCCGCGCTGTACAGCGCGTACATGCCGTTCGTGAAGAACGGCGGCATCTTCGTGCCCACGCCCAAGCGCTACTTCCTGGGCGACGAGGTGTTCCTGCTGCTGACCCTGCCCGATTCCAGCGAGCGCCTGCCGGTGGCTGGCAAGGTGATCTGGGTGACCCCGGCCGGCGCGCAGGGCAACCGCACCGCCGGTATCGGCGTGCAGCTGGCCGACGGTGCCGAAGGCGAGGGCGTGCGCCACAAGATCGAGACCCTGCTGGCCGGACTTACCGGCTCGGACAAGCCGACCCACACGATGTGAGGTAGCACCGGGGCCTTTCTGTAGAGCTGAGCCATGCTCGGCTGCGGACCCCGGAAACACCCGTGAACACGAATGTGAAAAACTGTTGACGGCCTCTGAAAAGCCCCTATAATGAGCGGCTCAGCAACACACCGGGCGGTTAGCTCAGCGGTAGAGCATTGCCTTCACACGGCAAGGGTCACAGGTTCGATCCCTGTACCGCCCACCATGTTGCAGAACGAAAGAAGCCTCCAGCAATGGGGGCTTTTTTGTTGCCTGCGATTCTGCTGGGCCGACGGGCAGCGGACCCTGTCTCAGCCGTGTTCGTCCAACAGCGCGCGCGCGATCAGTGCCGTTGCATCCAGCAGGTCGTGGCCGCTGCCGGCCTGCACCACCACTGCAAGCAGACCACGGCCCACCTCGGCATTGCCGCTGGTCAGTTCCATCTCGCCTTCAAAGCACAGATCGGCCAACCATTCGTGGACCTGTTGCAGCCCGCGCTTGCGGGCGCGGCGGAACTCCGCGAGCAGCTTCGCCTGGCCGGCCTCACGCTCGCCATCGGCAAGCAGGCCGATGGCTCCGCCGTGCGCTGCGCGCCAGAGGGCTGGCAGCGGGCGACCGTTCGCGTCCACCACGTCTGCCGCGAACTCCGCGCAGTACATTTCGTAGCGCTTGCCCGCTGTGCTGCGAGGCACGATGTCGGCCTGGGCGAGCAAGCGTTCGGCTTCATCCAGTTTGCTGAACTTCAAGCGCAGCAGTGCAGGGCGGCTCAGTTGTTGTGCCAGCGCCTGCTGGTTGGCGGCGAACCATACGTTCCAGCCTACGCTTGCGCGGCCCTCCAGAGCGGCCTTGAAATACTCCAGGTGTTCGGCGTCCATTGCGGCCTCCCGCGTTCCCTGCGCGATTGTAGCGGGAGCGCATCCGGGCCGGTCAGGTGTGGCCCTCGGCGAGGCAGTGATGCTCCTCGCGCACCAGTTGTCGTGCCGCCACGATCAGTCCGTCGGTATGGAAGGCGCCCAGCTGTTCCTCCGGGCCGGCCTCGGCACGCGCCCGGTCGGCGGCCTGCAGCAGATCGAGCACTGCGCTGAGCCCGGACATCGAGCGGCGCAGCGAAGCGTGATTGCTGGCGCCGAGGGTGAGGCCGCCACACGGTTGCCCGTCATCGGCGTCGGCGTTGCTGATCGCATTGAGGCAGGCGAAGAACGTGGGCGACTGTACGGGCAGGTTCTGTTCCTGCAAGGCGCACTCGATCTCGTGCGCGAGCTCTTCAGGCACGTCGGCGGCGATGTTGCCGATCAGGGCGTGCAGGCGGGGACGGTCGGCGGTGCGATTGGTCATGGCGAAACCCTCACTGGCGTAGAGCCACCTTCCGGAGTGAAGGTGGCGGACGGTGCGGGTTGGCGTACCAAGGCAAACGAACTCCCATCGAGAAGAAGGCCTGGCGGATCTGTCGATCCCCACGCACCGGCCGCCATTGAAGGCAATCGGTGCATTCTCTCTGCTGCGGCGTAAATCGCAGCGATGGGTGTTCATTCGTTTATTCGAGACGCCAATCCCGGCCCAGGCAATCTGCCTCGGCGCGGTGATCATGGGATCGCGCAATCACGGTGGTCTGTAAGGAAAGTTCTCAACTCCACGCAGGCACACCAAGCGTTTCCGGTTCTGTGCCCTCCAGCATCCGCCGACTGTGTCGCCCATCACTGATGGCGCAGAGCGCCCTTCTGCCGACCGTGCACGTGACGACTCCAGAGCGGCGCCGCCATGGCAATTCCGTCACCCGGCGCGCGCAGGCGGGAATGTGTCATGCATGGAGCCAGAGGGTTCCATCCCTGCGCTGTCCCACCGCCCCGGGCAGGCGTAGTCTCATCCTGTCGCCTTACCCATCCACGCTGGAGTGCCACCATGCCGCTCGCCCGCATCGATCTTCGCAAAGGTAAATCCGCCGACTACCTGCAACGTGTCGGCGAAGCCATCTACCAGGCCATGCGCGCGGTGGGTGTGCCGGAGAACGACCGCTTCCAGATCTTCCAGCAGCACGACGCCGGCACGTTGATCTACGACCCCGGCTACCTGGGCGTGGACCGCACCGACGACTTCATCTGCATCCAGATCACCTGGAACGAAGGGCGCACGCTGGAGCAGAAGAAGGCGCTGTATGCCGGCATCGCTGATGGCCTGCACGCGGCGGTGGGCATCCGCCGCGAGGATGTGTTCATCAACCTGGTGGAAGTGAAAAAGGAGAACTGGTCGTTCGGCAACGGGGTTGCGCAGTACGTGAGTTGATGCGCGAAAAGCATCCACGCATGGCGTGGATCTACCGAGCCTGGTCGAGGCCGCCGATGTAGACCCACGCCCGCGTGGATCTACACCTCGCTGCCGACCTGCTCGCCTTCGGTGGCCGCGGCACTGCGGGCCGCCTTCACTGCGTCGGCGCTGTTGGGTTGTTCGCACTCGATGCTGGTCACGTAGCCGTCGTGGCTGATGTTGTGCTCGGCGCGCTTGACCAGCCACTGCCCATCCACGCCATCGCGGAAGCCCTGCATCACCACCGTGGCTTCGGCCATCAGCGTCTCGCGGCCGGGCAGGGTGTAGCTCAGCGTACGCGTCTGCCGGGCCTGTTCCTGGTGCTTGGCGCGCGCTGCGGCTTCGGCGGCTTCGCGGTCGGCGTACGCCATGCGCAGGCGCACGATCGGTTCACCGCTGCCCAGCTTTACTTCCTGGCGCTTGGCACCGCGTACATCGCGATAGTAGGCAATGGTGGTGCCGGTCTTCTCGCGTGAGACGATGCTCACTTTGTAGCCACTGCCGTCGGCCGGGGTCAGGGTGACGTCGGGAATGCGCTCACCGCTGGCACTGGTGGATTCGCCGCGCTTGACGAACATCAGGCGGCCGCCGCCCGGCTTGGCGATGGCATCATGCTGCTTGGCCAGGCGCAGCAGCAGATTCATGTCCGACTCCTGCGACTGCACTGTCAGCGGCAGTGCGATCGACGCCAGCGATCCGCTCACGGCCGCGCTGAGTCCGTGCTCGCCGGCCATGCGCTGGACCATGCCGCCGATCGTCGTGCCCTTCTTCCAGGTGCGCGTCTTCTGCGTCTGCAGATCGTTCTTGCCGCCCTTGCTGGCCTCGAACGGTGCGGCGCGCGCGCGCAGGGTCATGCTGCCCGGGTAGCCGGAAATCTCCACCTCATCGCAGATGTACAGGCCCATGCGCCGCACTTCGCCGTCATAGCCGATGAAGGCTTCCAGCTCCGCGCCTGCCGGCGGCAGCTGGATCGGATCGGACGGATCATGGTCGGCCAGCTGCAGCTCCAGCATGTCCGAGTTGTTGTCGGTCTCGTCGGTGATGCGCAGTGATTTGAAGCGCGACATGATCTTGTCGGTGATGTCCTGGCTGTTGGCCACCACGCGGAATGCCGGTGTGATGTTCAGTCCCACAGTGCGATCCCCTTGCGTTCGCCGGCGGGGCGCTGCACGTCTGGCAGAGTGATCGCGATGCCCGCAGGCAGTACCGCGCCGCGGGCGGCCAGGCCCGGGTTGGCGTCGAGTATCGCGCGCAGAATGGCCGGTGATTGTTCGCCATAGTGCGCATGCGCGATGCGGTCAACGACGTCGCCGTCGCGGGTGTTATACGTTCGTGCCATCGCTGTGCTTCCGCAGGGAGAGGGTGAATTCGTGCCGCTGGATTCCCGCATCGACGGTGAAGCCGGAGGCGGTGGCGTCGATCTTGTCGATGACCCACAGCCCCAGGTTTCCGCCCTTGCCGGTCAGCAGCCGCTGTGGCTTGCCCTGTGCCGCCAGCCTGCGCAGCTGCGAGAGCTCATTGCCGGCGCCCCGGAACGCATAGTGGATGACGCCCGGCAAGGTCATGCTGGCCTTGCCGGGGCCGGTGTACTGCAGGGCGGCCATCTGCCCGATGCGTTCCTGCGCAGCCCAGCCATATTCGTTGCTCTGCTGGATCTCCTGGAACACGGCGGTGTTGAGGCTGAACTTGAAGCCGCCCAGCATCAGCAGCACCGGGGCGTTGCCGGAGTCGTTGCTCTGGAAACTGGACAACAGCTTGTCGATGGATGCGGTTACGAACTCACGCTTCATGCTTAGTTCCTGTCTGCCAGGCCACCACGGGCAGCAACCGCGTTGCGACGCTGCAGTTCGTCGGCAGTGCGACGCGCCACCGATTCGCTGGATTCACCCGGTTGCTGGTGGATGGTGATGTTGTTGGTCTGTTGCTGCTGCACGGTGGTGACGCCGCGCGTAGTGGGCGATGGCATGTCGGGTGCGGTGCGACCGCGAGCGGCCTCGCTGATGCCGCCCCAACGCTTGCGCGCGCCCGGCGCGTCCAACGTGGCGACGTCGCCGACCAGGCCCACGGCGTCATCCAGGCCACCTCGGCCGCCGGCCCGCATGTTCGTGTACCCCACCATGCCGTTGCCGATCGCTTCCGCACCACCGGCAAGCACCTCCTTGCCGAAGTCCAGGCCTTTGCCGACCAGCGCACTGACCTTGCCAATGCCCCCTTCGACGAACCCCATCAGCTTCTCGACGTAGGGCATGAGGAAATCCAGCTTCGGGATGAGCCAGTCGAACAGGGATTCGGCACCGGACTTGATCGCCGTCCACATCTTGCTCATTCCGATTCCGATCCCGCTGGCGACGGTCGTGTACACGTTGCCCATCCAGGCGACGTACTGCACCAGGCCGCTGATGAGCTGGATGTTCATTCTCAGGCCTTCCATCAGAACGGTACCGAGGAAGCTGCCGATCTGGGCAACGCGCGACAGTTCGTTGCCGGTGTACTGTGCAGGTGCAAGCATCTTCGACAGCCAGTCCCAGGCCTGGCCGATCAACCCGCTCATGACTTCCCAGGCGGGGCGCAGCGGTTCAACCGCACGCATCAGTTCACCCATCGCTGCGGTGCCTGCACCGCTCAGGCCCTCCCAGACGCCGCCCAGGAATGCCTTGATCGGCTCCCAGTACTTGCGCACCAGGATGGCGCCTGCGGTGATTGCCGCGATGGCGATCGTGATCGGACCACCACCGATGGCGGCCACGGCAGTGGCGACGATGCGGAAGCCCGATGCCAGGCGCATGGCCATCGGCCCGAAGCGCCCCATCTGTGCCAGCAGGCTGCCACCACGGAACAGCTGGAAGGCCTTCTGCACGCCCAGGATCGGGCCCTGCAGGAAGGTCCAGGCGTAGCGAGCGCCGAGCACCGCCGTGCGCATGCCCAGCATGCCGACCACGATCTGGGTGGTGTTGGCGATCAGCTTCGGGTTTTCCTGCACGAACGAGGTAACCCCGTTCAACAGCTCGGTCAGCTTGACCGCGGCCTCGCCCACCGCGGGCAGCAGTGCCGCACCGAAGGCCTTGGACAGGTTGTCCACGGCGATCTTGGCACCCTCGATCTTCTGCGGATCGGTCTGCATCGCATCGGCATAGGCCGCATCGGTGGTACCCGCCGATCCATTCAAGGCCTTGTCGCGGACACGGATGTAGGTATCCCAGTTCTCGATCATCGGCTGGACGAAGTTCTTCGCCTGTGCATCGCTGAACAGGGTGCCGATCTTCTTCTGGTCGCCCGCGGTCGCCTGGATGATTCCCTGCATCGCAGCGTCGAAGGGATTGCCGCCGCTGGTCTGTGCATCGCCGATGATCTTGCGCAGATCCAGGTTCAGGCTCTTCTTGGCCTTCTCCTGAATGTCCGGCGAGAGCACCTCGGACATGAAGCTCTTCATGTTGCTGGCGGCCTTGTCGGCGCCGCCGGCCGAGTCCAGCGTGGCCTGCAGGGCCGCGCCGAGGGTGGCGGTCGCCGAGGTGCCCTGCAGCTTCATCGCTTCGAACGACGAACCCAGGGTAGGCAGCACTGCGGCCATGTCCTTCAGGCCCAGGCCGCCCTGCCGGCTGTTGACCACCAGCACATCCAGCGCGCTCTGCATGCGCGAGGGATCGATATCGAACGACTGCTGCAGGGCGGCCGCAGCCTGGGCCACATCATCGATGCTGGCACCGGTGACAGTGGTGGTCCGCCCGACAGCACCGAGGCTGGCCTGGGCCGACTGCGCATCCATGCCGGCGTCGATCATCAGCCTGATCGAGCGCTGCAGCGCGTCGGCGCCCTGGTTGGTTGCACGCGACTGTTCCAGGATGGCCTGCCCCAGTGCGCTGACCTGGGCGCGGCTGAGGTTGGCTGCCACACCGATCTGCTGGTTCTGGCGGGCGAAGCCGGAGGCGTTCTCGACCGGCTTGGCCAGCGCGGTAACGGCCGTGCCAAGCGTGCCGCGTGCTTCGCCAAATGCCGAGCCGAGCTTCCCGCGCTTCTCCAGGTTGGCGTCGCGCTTTGCTTCGATGCTCTCCAGCGCCACCTGCGAGGCACGCAGCGCATCGACCTGGGTACGCATGCGGGCGTACTCCTTGCTGGTCGTACTCATGCGCGCGAGCCTGCGGTCCAGCAGGGTCACCTCGGTGCCGAGGCGCTTGATACCGTCGTTGGCAAAGGAGAAGGCGTCCTTCAGTGACTTGGACACCTCGCCGCCGATCGTGATCGTTGTCGTTTGAACGTTACTGGCCATGTACCGGCAATCCCTGAATCCACCAGATGAACTTAGACACCCGCAGTGTCATGATCTCGCGCAGGCCCCAGCCGGTATGACCGGCCAGGGCGAGCACTCCCTGCCTGATCTGAGGCAGGGTCAGGTGGTAAAAAGCGCGACGCCTGCCTGCAGTCGTGCGTAGTCGCGCAGCGGCATCTTGCGCACGTCTTCCGGCGAGACCTCGCACAGGTTGGCGATCATCCGCACCTCGCGCTGTGCGTCGCTGCCCTTGTCATCCTGGTAGCGCTCCATGTCTTCCACGGTCGGTTCACGCATGCGCAGCACGGCGGTTTCCATGCCATTGACCTGGCGCGGGCGGGTGAGGGTGATCTCGGCGAAGCCATCGCGCTCGATGACGGTGTCGGTGGGGGTCTTGGTCTTGCTGGACATGGATGCGTTCCTGGATGCGATGCGGTGCGATGGATGCGGGGGCGCGAGGCGCCCCCGGGTTCTTCAGTGCGGCGAGGGTTCAGATGCCCAGTGCGCCGCGGATGCCGGCCAGCACGTCCACGCCACCCTGGCGGGCGATCATGTTGACCACGTCGATCTCCTGCACGACCTGGGCACCATGGGTCAGCTTGTAGTAGCTCAGCGCCAGGTTGACCTTGATCGTGCCCTTCTCGCCGACCTTGGTTTCGCCACGGTCCAGCAGCTTCACCTTGCCGCGCATGTTGTGCACGACCTGGGTCACTTCGCCGTCATCGCCTTCCAGCGCTTCGCGGGCGGTGAAGCCGTATTCCTTGCTTTCGATGACGTGGAACTTGCTCATGATCTCCGCGTCGTCGGAGGC
This sequence comes from Stenotrophomonas sp. GD03819, assembly GCF_029841665.1. Taxonomy (NCBI): domain Bacteria; kingdom Pseudomonadati; phylum Pseudomonadota; class Gammaproteobacteria; order Lysobacterales; family Lysobacteraceae; genus Stenotrophomonas; species Stenotrophomonas sp. GD03819. The sequence continues at coordinate 52,371 of NZ_JAOCEW010000005.1, read as the reverse complement.
GAACTCGACATCGGCGGTCAGCTTGTCATGGCCGAGCACGATCTCGGTCGGGGCCAGCATGCCGCCGGCCTGGAAGTCCTCGGTCTTCAGCGACAGCTTGGGGGCGGTGAAGGACATCACGCTGCCGGCATAGCCCTTGCCGTCGACGTAGAAGTTGAAGTTTTTGCGGATCTTGCGCGCCATGCTTAGAAGATCTCCGAGACGTAGTTGTTGTTCATGTGCATGCGGAAGGTCAGCTGCTCACCCGGGTAGGTCGGGGTGAAGTCGAAGTCCCAGTAGAAGCGGCCCTGGGCCACGCTGTCCGCTGCGTTCAGGTCGGGGTCGATCCAGCAGTTGCCGCCGAGGATCGCGCCCTGGGTCTTCAGGCCGCGCAGGAAGGCATTGACACCCTCACGCACGTCGTCGACGTAGGTCTTGCTGATGCCGCGGTCGACGGCCCACAGGTGGGCGGCTTCCAGGCTGTCGGCGATGATGTCGGCGGTGCGCACCACGCACAGGAACTGCCACTTCTGGTCGCTGCTGGCGGTACGGTTGCCCCACAGGCGGAAGCCACCTTCGCGGATGATGGTCGCCACGTTCGACTGGTTCAGCAGGTTGGCGCGGCTGGTCGCGTCGGACAGGCCGAAGTCGATCGCACGTGCGGTACCGACCACGCCGTTGAGCTCCAGGTTGGACGGCGATGCCCACCAGCCGCGTTCGTTGTCGCTGCGGGCAATGGCACCGGCCACGGCACCGGAGGCGTAGCGGGTGACGATGGCATCACCGGACTGCACCAGCAGCGCCGGGTCGACCACGTAGACGCGCTTGGAACCGGTCAGAGCGGTGGTGCTCTTGGCGGCGTCGTCGTTGCTGTTCGGGCCATCCTTGATGATCACCGCGCGCAGCTTGTCGGCAATGCCGAGCAGTTCGGCCACGACCGGGTTGGCCAGCAGTTCGGTATCGCGCTTTTCGTGGGTGTGGGTGAAGCCCGGTACCGCCAGGATGCGGGGCTTGATGCCCACCACCGACTTTGCCGCCAGCAGTGCATGCACGCCGGTGTAGGCACCGGTCTGCGCGTTCACGCCGCCCAGCACGTTGGCCAGGGTGTCGTTCTCGGTGGCGCCCTTCTCGACGCGGATGACGACCACAACCGCGTTGGACTGGTCGAAGATGGCGTCGAGCTGGCCCGGGAGGGTGCCCTCATCGACTTCGGTTGCGGCGTTGGCGAGCAGCTTGGCTGCCTGCGAACGCGAGGTCACCAGGACCGGAGTGTTGTAGGGGAAGGCGATCTTGTCGGCGCGGGGCGCGGTGCCCACGATGCCGATGACGCTGGTCGAGGCAACAGCGATCGAGCGGGAACCACCATCGATGTTGACGACCTGCACGCCATGCAGAAATTCGGCCATGCGTTGTTTTTTCCTTGGTTGGGTGGGTGCTGCGGTCGCGATCTGCGCCGCATGGGTACATGTTCGTATCTGGCCGCGGCTGGATTAATTGCAGCGGTGGCCCGAAATCACGGTTGCGGTTGCGGTTGCGCGGCCGGGTCGGGTTCGGGGGCAGTGACCATCACCCAGGCAGCACGGGCTTCATCGAAGGTGACCGGGTAGCTGCGATCTGCAGGCGGTGCCAGATCGGTGACCGATGGCGGCAGCGCGACCCCACGGGAAACGGGAGTCGCGAAGCTGGCATCGTGCTTGTTCCACAGCGGTCGCGAGCTGTAGTCCGGCAGCAGCGTCCATTCGCGGCGGCTGGCATTCCACGCGTTGTATTGCGCGGTGGTGCCATCCAGCTTGAATGGTTCGGACAGGGTCACGTCCTTGGGCAACGGCTCGCCCAGCGCGAGGCGGTTGGGTACCGCCATCGCGGTGCGTGTGTCCCACAGCATGCAGTTGCGGAAATCGGCCACCAGTTCCCAGCGTGAGCCATCCTCGGCCAGGCGCAGTGCCTGGTATTCGCCGGTAGGTTGGCGAGGCGCGACGTCCACGGTGAAGTCGGGCAGGTTCCAGGCGCCGTCCGGCGAAGGCTGCAGGCGGACCTTGCCCATGTAGGCGCGGGTATCGGGATCGTAGGAGTGCGCGAAGCGCGGTTCGGTAGGCAAGTTCATGTCCTCAGTACGCGATGCAATAGATCATCCGCAGGCCAGCCGGCAGGTTGCGGTCGCCACCGGCGTTCTCCACCACGACGGTGTGGGTGTGCGCACCGGCGTCGGCGGCCGACGCGGCGTGGCCGTGGTCACCCACCTGGGCGATGGAAATGGTGTGCGAGTGGCCGCCGGCGCCGTTCATGCCGATGTTGTGGCCGTGGCCGCCTGCGCCGTCGGTGGTGAAGCTGTGGGCGTGGCCACCGGCCGGGCTGGTGTACGGCCAGGGGTTGTCGTAGTCCAGGTTGCCGCGTGAACCGGCGTGGTTGTTGTAGTCGGCGCCCCACGGGTAGGTGGTGCCGGATTCGGCGAACGCGGTGAGATGCTGGTGATCGCCGATCCACGAGGTGCCGCCGGTATGCGCGTGGTGGCCCTGCGAGTCGGTCCATGCACCGTGCGCGTGGTCGCCTACCGCGCTGGCGCTGGCGCCATGGGAATGCGCGCCGCCTGCGCCTACGGAAATGGCGTGGCTGTGGTTGCCCGCTGTCGCCGCACTTGCGCCATGGGTGTGGCGGATCACCTCACCCTGGGTGAAGCTGCCGACCGCTTCCGGGTTCAGTGTGTGCGTGACCACCGTGCCTTCCTGCATTGCCGGCAGGTTGAAGGTGGTTGCGCCATCACCGGCGCCGTAGCGGGTACCGATGGCGGCGAACAGGGCCGGGTAGCTGGCACGCGGAACAGCGGCACCATTGCACAGCAGCATGCCGTTGGGCGCGGTGGCACCGGCGAACAGAATCACCTGTCCGGGCACGTGCACGCTGGATGGCACGCCGGTCATGTTGCGCCAGTCCAGGTAGTGGGTGCCGTGGCGGCCATCGAGCAGGTCGGCATCCAGGCCCTTGTCGGCGCCCTCGTCCTTCAACGCGGCCGATTTCAGCCCCAGGGCGGAGCGGAACGCGGCATCGGTGGCGATCGACAGCAGCGTGCGGACGAACTGGGTGGGGGCGCTGGCGCCAAAGCGCTTGTCGATGAAGGCACGCAGCCCGCGCGGTGTCACCGCACGCTGGGCATCTGCACCCTCTTCGGTCTCGGTCGTCGTGGCCAGTTCGACCACGCCCTGCACCTCGGTGGTGGAGGGCGGATAGATGAATTCGGCATTGCCGAACTCGATCAGCGCGGTATCGACTTCACTGAAGCGGGTATCGGTGGAGAGCAGCAGCATCGAGGCTGCGGTCTTCTCCATGATCGGATCGGTCTGGCCGAAGGTTGCAAACAGCGTACCGTCGCCCAGGTACAGGCCGAAGCCGCGCAGGCTGTAGGCGGTAGCGCTGTCGTCACGGATCGTGACGTGCAGCGTGTCGTCGCCCACGGCCTTGCCGCCGAACGTCGAGACCCGCTTGATCTCGCCGGGCAGGGCGGTCAGCCCTGCCGTCGGCGTGAATGCCGTGGACGTCAGGCCGATCTCGGTGATCAGCACGGCACTGGTGCCGGTGTTGGGTGGATTGACCAGCCTGGCGAAGCCGGCGTCGGTGATTTTCAAGCGCATGCGGGGTTTACTCTCCGATCAGTTGGATGCGGCGGAAGGTGGTGCCATGGGCGCCGGCAAGTGCACCGATACCGGCGCTGGCCTGCATGCCCTGGGTGAACGTGAAGTGCGAGCGCACCGGCTTGGTGCGGCTGATCTCGCCGATCACGTCGTCGACGAACTTGGCGGTGGCGGTCTCGCCGCCCTGGTTGGCGATGGTCATCACCGCTTCGAAGGTGTGCGGTGCACCTCGCGGCTGCATTTCCCACCATTCGCGGATCAGGATCGAACCGCCGAACGCAGCCACCACATCGCGGACGCTGCCCCAGGTGCCTTTGCGGCGCTGGATCGCGATCGCGGCGCGCACGCGGGCACGCTTTACCGTTTCCGGCCAGTAGGCCTTCCATTCGTCGACGGACAAGGCCCAGGCCAGCCAGGGCAGCAACGCGGCCGGGCAGCGGTCCGCATCCCACAGCGCGGTGATGTCCACCGGCAGCGGGCGGGTCACCGCAGCACGGGCCAGCGCCCGTTCCGCGCGGGTGGCGTTGGGCGGCAGCAGGGTGGTTGCCGTCGGCACCCTGATCAGCGCGTCGGCGTCGATGATCGAACCGGGAGCGGGAGGGCGGCTGAGCGTGATCACATTGTTGAGCACGCTGTAATCGATCACGCCCACTGGCTCGGGCATGGTGCGGATGTAGCTGGTCGCCTCGCGGCCTTCCTCCACCTGCACGCCCCAAAGGTGGATGCGGCTGTCCGGCTTCAGGCCGGCGTTCCCGCCCGCCCGCCGATCCAGCACGATGCTCACGCCCCGGGGGGCGTCATCCGCGGTTGCGGCATAGGTGTAGCTGTAGCGCTTCCACTCGGTGCCCACCTGCAGACGGGTCCTGCCTGCGCCGGTGGCGCGCATGCCGAAGTCGATCGCACAGGGTTCGGTTGCACGCAGCCAGATGCTGATGGTGCGCACGGCACCATTGGGAAACGCGCTTCCATCCTCGTCCACCACGCCGGCGAAGTTCTGCTCCGGGCCCCCGATCGCATCGGAGACCGGGAAGGACCAGGCACTGGAGCTGCCATCCGGAGCGGGATGACTGGACGACAGGTTGGCCGGCTTCACGTAGAAGCCTTTCCATCGTGGATGGTCGAAGGATGCCGAGAAACGCTGCAGGTTGCGCCGCATCGTATCCGACAGCTTCAAACGCCCCTGCCAATCGGTGCGGTACACCGCCTGCAGGGTGGCCAGTGCGCCACCTGGATGGCGGAACTGCAGGTTGTGCCCATCGATCGCGCCACGCAGGCGTGCATTGATCAGGCGTGCGGTGGAATCATTCATCGTTGCCGCCATGGGTCAGGGTCACCGCGGTGCAGTAGGTGGCCTGGGTCCGGTCCACCACCACGTCAGCCGCCGGGCTGGAAATCTCCACGCGCTGCACGCCCTCGGCATGCAATGCGGCGAACAGGCCGGAGCGGGTGACATCGCGGCCGAGCCGATGCGACTCGGCGATGTAGCGATCCAGGCGCGAGCGTGCTTCGGCCAGCACCACCTGCGAATCCGGGCCGGCGTAGGTGTAGAGCGTGGCGGTGACCGCGTAGTTGATGATTGCCGCCGTGCGTACCAGCACGTGGTCCGTCAGCGGACGCACGTCGGCCGCACTCAGCTTCGCTTCCACTGCGTCGAGCAGCGCCTGGGTGGCCGTGCCATCGGCTTCACGCGACAGCACCGAGACCACCACTTCACCCGGCGACGGACTGGTCGCGCTGGCGTCGAGCACCCGCGGATCGGCACTCAGCGCGTGGAAGATGTAGGCGCCTTCCGGCCCGGCCACGCTGAAGCCTTCCGGACCCAGCTGGATGCGCCGACGGAAATCTTCATCGCTCTCGTAGCGTGGCGGAATGCCTTCCTGCGGCTTGCCCGGGTCCAGCATCTGGCGGCCGATGCCGAAGATCGCGGCCAGCTGGTCCAGGTCGCTGCCGACCGCGTAGGCCAGCATCACGCCACGCGCCGCATCGTTGACGCGCTGTCGGTCGAGCAGGCGCAGGTAGGTGCAGACCTCCAGGATCTTGAAGGCCGGGTCCGACGGCAGCAGCGCGTCGAAGGTGGGGTCGAGCGCCTGCAGTGCGGTCAACGATTCATCGAACAGCGTCTCGAAATCGAGCACTTCGATGACCGCCGGTGCAGGCAGCTGGGAGAGATTGACACTGGTGAACGAGCCGGATGCCACGGTTAGCGAACCTCGATTCCTTCGATGGTGATGGCCTCGCCGTCCGGCAGGTGGATTCCGGTCACTGCCAGGATCATCACGCCGGGGGCGGGGAGGGAGACGTCGACGTTCTCGACGTGAAGCCGCGGTTCCCATCGCGCGAGTGCGTCGACGGTGGCCGCGATCAGGTCCATGCGCAGCGAGCGGTTGGTCGGCGCATCGATCAGTTCGAACACGCGCGAACCGTATTCACGGCGCAGTACCCGGGAGCCAAGGGGCGTGGTGAGAACGTCACGCACGGACTGGTGCAGATGGGCGAGCCCATCCAGTGATTTGCCGGTGTTGGCGTCGATTCCTCGCATGGCCTCTATCGTCGTGGAGTGCGGGTTTTCAGGGCATTGCACGCGTGGCCGCTCAGGGCTGCGCGGGCGTGGTAGGTGCGGTCGGACCCTGTGCGGTGTGCTTGTGTGCCTTCAGGCCGATGGCGCCAGCCTTGACCTCGCCGGATGTGCTGATGTCCTTGCCGGCACTGATCGCACCGGTGACGTCCAGGTCGCCAGTCGCCTTGACCGATGGCGTATCGAGCACGATCGACTCACTGGCGATCACCTGTGCACTTGCACAGGTGACGATGACCTTGCCGCTGCCGACATCGACGTTGAGCGTTGCGGTTTCCTGGTCGTACTCGACAACGCTGCCGTCGGCGAACTCGGTGCGGTGCCGCAGCCGCGAGTCGGCGGGCGCCGGGAACCGGTCCTGGTACAGGCTGCCGAGAACGAGTGCCTGGCCGGGGTCGCCATAGGGGCACGCCAGCAGCACCTGCTCGCCGGGTTCGGGTGCACACCAGCTGCGCACGCCCGGGCCAGCACGGCGCTCCAGCCAGGGAATCCAGTCGGTCAGCATGCCGTCTGCATCCACGCGCACGCGGCCGCCCGCTTCGTCCAGCTCGCGCACGACGCCGATCATCAGCAGGTTGCCGATCAGGCGCGCGTGTTCGGCACTCATGGTGCTGCTCCTTCAATGGGCTGGTAGCGTGCTTCGTGATCACGACCGATCTCCGGTACGAAGCTGTAGAAGGCCTGGGGAACTGCGCCTCCGGTCTCCTCCCAGGCGTTGCTGCCCAAAGCGACCGGCAGTGACCACTCCACCAGCCAGGTGCGAAGGCCTGGCTGCGCCGCCGCCGTGTCTTCGGGCAGTGCGGCGATCACATCGATCGCGCCGCTGGCCGCGCCGGGGAACCGGCCGAGCTGGTGCAGCCAGCCGGCGAGCGCGACGGCGGCCTTGCGCAGCTGCAGTGCCGCGTCGATAGCGGCGGCAGCGACGACGACGCGTGCCTCGAAGCGCAGCAATGCCTGCATCTGCCCGCTGCCATCGTCCTTGTCCTTGCTGCGATCGCAGCGGGTCATTGCCAGCAGGCAGGCGGGTGTGGCCAGGCCTTCAGCACCGGGTTCGCGATAGAACTCGACGGTTGCGAAGTCCGGGAAGCGGGCGCGGATCGCGGCTTCGATGGCGGGGTGCAGTGCGTCGAGAATGGAAGAGGAGGAGTTGGTCGCCATGTCAGCTCGTGCGTTGAATGGGAGTACGCGCCTGGTTGGGGACGCGCGCTGTCTGCATCCAGTGTTGCCATCACCCGCCGCATGGGACATTGCAGGCGTGGCCGCGGGGATCAGCGCTGTTGTCGCGCGGTGGCCGTGCCGGTGGCTGTGCACTCTGCAGGCGCCATTGGCGCTGTACCGTTGAGGGTGATCCCCTGCTGGCTGCCGAGGCTGCACAGCAGGGCACGCAGCTGGTCGGCCAGTGCGTGGTACTGCCGCGCGACGGCAACGTGATTGCGTAGCAGCGCATTGTCGTTGGCCGCCTGCAGGTCCGGCAGCTCGTCCGGCGCACGCAGCTGCGCCGGGGCGATGCTGAGATCAACGCGACAGGGCGCGACCGGCGTTGGCTTCGCGCCAGATGCGCACGAACTCAGCATCAGCATCGCCGCGGTCACGGCCAGGAGTCTTGGCATGGGTCTCGATGTCCTGTTGCAGGGTTTGGAATTGCCGGGTGCGTTCGGCCTGCGTGGCCAGGCGCTGCGATTCGGCCTGCGCACCTGCGCGGGCGTTGCCGAGGTCCCGCTGATGTGCGGCCTGCGCCGCATCAGCGCGCGATGCCTGCTGTGCGGTCTGGACGGTGGCGATGGCAAGGTCCGCGCTGCGGTCGCGCAGCGTCCACCCCAGCCAGGCACAGCATGCATGGGTACCGGCGAGGACCAGCAGGCCCATGCGGAACCGCAGGGCGACGGGCGTCACTGCAGGCCTCCGCCGGCGGCGCGGTAGGCCACGCGCAGTGTTTCCAGCGCATGCTCCTTCTGCCCGTAGCCGGCGCCCGGCAGTGACGCCCAGATACGTCGTGCGGCGTTGATGCCGGCATCGAAGCGACCGAGGCGGATCAATTCGTAGGCACCGCATTGCTTGAGCAGCGCCACGGCCGCGCGGTCCTGCGAAACCGGGCCGAAGTCGGGCAGGCCCAGCCGCGCGCGCAGGTCATCCCAGGTACTGCGCAGGAACTGGTAGCGACCGGCGGCACTGGACTTGATGCCATAGCGTGGCAGCGACACCAGCACGCGGGGATGGTCGCGGTAGTCGTTGAACAACTGGCCACCCACGATCACGTCGTAGCCGCGGTCACGCGAGTGCTGGCTGGGGATGTCGGTGCCTTCGGATACCGCCAGCATGTCCAGGAATGCGGCGACGTTGGCCCCACCGAGGGCGCTGGCTGCAGCGGCGGTCATGCGGCGGCCCCCGGCTGCTTGCGCACCAGGTTCAACAGCGCGTCTATCTGCACGCTCTGCTGGGCGATCTGCGCGCGCAGGGCGTTGACCTCGCCGCGCAGTTGGCCGATCTCCTGGGCCATTGCTTCGCGCTCGTGCATCAGGCCGTCGGCGCGGGTACGCTCGGCTGCGAGCTGCTCCTGCAGGGTGCGCAGGGTGTTGCTGGTGGCCTCGTCTGCGGTGCGGTCGACCTTGGCCGACGACAACCATTGGCGCAGCCACAGCGACACCGCGATCAGTACACCCGAGGTTCCCCCCAGATATTTGGCCCAGTCCGGTACACCGGCCAGCAGGTCGCTCTCGTTCATGCGCGTGCGTACCCCTTGAGCAGGGCCGGATGGACCGCGGTCGGTGGCGCGGAACGGGCGCCACGCAGGGCGCGCTTGATGGTGGTCTGCGAGACACCGAACTCGCGCGCGACGTGCTCGCGCGGCATGCCACAGGCGACCGCTCGTGCGATCTGCTCGCGGCGCTCATGGGCGCTGGCTGCAAAGCACGAGGCCAGGAACAGCAGCTCGCCACCGAAGTGGGTGACCAGCCGTTGGGCAACGTCGCGGCCGAGGATGTCGATCAGGCGATGCTGGTCGGGCAGGGTGGAGGGAACGTAGACGATGACGCGATGACGGCCGGTGGTGCTGGACGTTGTCGGCGGCCACGCACGCACCAGCGTGAGGGCTGCGGATTCGCCGATGACCTCGGCCAGGGTCTGGATGCTGTCGGGCAGGGCGTTCATGGAGGATGTCTTCAGTGGCATTGATCTCCACTGTTGCCATCCCTCACTGCCAGTCAACACCTTTCGTCTACTTTCGAGTGTGGGTGCTGAAGGTATTCATCGGTGCCCCGAGGACGGGTGAGGATGGCTGCTCGGGAGCGCATGACGCCCTGCGGCCGCTGGCTGTTGCTGCTGATGTTTGCTCCTTCCTTCGTACTCGCAGTCCTCACAGAGAGGAGGGAAAGGCAGATCAAGGGGATGTGGCAGGTATGGGGTGAGGATGGCGTCCCGTTGGTCGTCCTCCCTCACACCGGTGAGCAGGCCCTGAAACGAAAAAGCCCCGGACGATGCCGGGGCTTCAGGACTGCAGGTGGTGCTGGATCAAAGGTCGAATACCAGGTTGCCGCCGGTCTTGCGCGGAATGTAGCCGGCATCACGCAGCCAGCGCGCTGCATTGACCTGGTCCATGCGCTTGACCGGGAAGCGGTTGGCGAACATCAGGAACCGCGCCACGGTGATCGATTCGCCCTTGCCCTTCAGGGCGGCCAGGGTCTCGGTGAACCACGGCGCGGGAGGTTGCTGGCTGCCAGGACGAGCCGCAGTGCGTTCCTGCCGGGTGGTGCCGGTCTCGGCCCGGGCGTTGGCCAGCGAGCACAGCGAGATGAAGATCGCGTCCAGGCTCACGATGTCCTTGCCACCCTTGGGCTGCGACTTGAACAATTCGATGGCCTTCTGGCGCGTCGACGTGAACTGTTCGACCTCCATGACAATTCCTCTTTGCGAAATGATTGGGGATGCAGGGTGACGACAGGTGCCGTCGGTGATGGGGGACGACCTTACATCATTTTCGCCGATGATGGGCCGGAACCTGCGGTTGGGTCAGGGGAAGCTGCAGGGCAGCGCGGCCCTGCTCCAGGCTCAGATCACGCCGCGCGACAGCAGCTGGTCCAGCGTCCTGCGTACCAGATCGGCCCGGCTGCCGTCGTTGCTTACCTCGATGTCGACCAGCTCATCGGCCAGTGGCTGCTCGCTGGCGTGGGTGTCATGGTCTCCATGGCCCGGGCGGCTGACGCGGATCACGACACCACCACGGCGACGGATCGCGCAGGCCTCATTACTGAAGCGGACGTCGGGCACCAGTCCTCCCGCAGGCAGGCGCGCGAACAGCGAGCGTACCCACAACTCGGGATGGACACGGTCGCGGCCCCATTCGGTACCCGCGGTCTGCATCAGGTGGCGAGGAGTGAGTTCGGCCAGCCAGTCGATGGTGTCCTCCTTGCGGCTGTCCAGTTCACGCAGGGAGAGCCCGAGGAGGGACGCGACGAACTGCCGCAGCGGTGCGGCGAAGCTGTCGCAGGGCAGTGCCAGTGCCGACGCCAGCCCGCTGGCGAGGGTGTCCTTGCCCGCGCGCTTGGCGCCGGCGATGCCGATGTAGAGCGGCGGATCCGCCTGCGGGCGTGCGCGAAGCGCCGTGCTGGCCAGGGCAGGCCCGGCACGGAACGCAGCCAGCGTGTCGGCGATCATGCGATGGCCGCTGTCGGGGGACGCGGGAATCATGGGGAATCTACTCCTTGAAGGACGTGGCCGCTGCCGGTGGATCAGGAATCACATGCGGCGGTGCTGCGGGCGCGCAGGATGCGCTGGGTGATGCGGCCACCACGCGCTGCCGCCGCGATCGGGTCAAAGCACAACATGGCGGTACGCGTACGACGGCCGGCAGCAAGGTGATCGCGGATGGTCCGCTCGGACAGTACCGGTACCCGTTGGTGGATCTGTCGCACGGTGAGCTGCTCACCTTCGAAGGCATGCAGTCGGGGTCGAGGCATGGCGGAAGCGCTCCTGGAAGGTGGCGTAGCCGATACAGTCATCTTGCCTCTGTGGATCGCTCCAGTCAACACCTTTCATCTACTTGCATCCTCGGCGGGCTGGGAGGGGGGATTGGCGATCCACTGCCGTACCGCCAGTGACGCCAATCGCTCGCGCTCCACAGGACCCCGGGTGGCCTGTATGCGCGCCAGGTACTGCTGGCGATGCCGACGCGGGCTGATCGTTCTGCACCGCCCTTGAGCGTCGATGCAGCGGTAGCCCGCCAGTTGCAGCAGGCGCCGTGCCTCGCAGTCGAGGCGCCACTCGGCGCTGTCGCTGCCGACTTCGCGGCCATCATGGGTGCGTGGCATCAGAACGGTCCTGCGATGTGTTCGGACAGGCTGCGGCTGCGCGGTGGCATCAGCCATACCTTTGCCCGTTCCTTGCCCACCACGCGGGTGCGCACGCCATGCCGCTTCACCACGTAGGCGGCGGCCTCGTTGACCTCGCGCCGGTTCGGTCTGTCGATGCCCACCGCGATGACGATCTCGGTGGCACGGTAGTGCGTGCTCCAATGCTCGGCGGGGAGGGACCAGTCGAAGTGGCGATCGATCAGCTCGGCGATAGGCGAGATGGGTTCGTGCTCGCTGTTGGTGGCATTGAGCGCATCCAGCTCTTCGCCGGACAGGTGCCAGGTCTCGCCATTGCGGTACAGCGCGTGGGCTTCGGCCCACACCTGCTGCATGTCGATCCGCGCCGGTTCACCCAACGCCACGGCATGCACGGTCCACCAGCGGCTGTTGCCGGTCGCGTCACGCAGGAAGCGCTCGTCGTTGACACTGGCGAACAGGATGGTGCGCCGCGCATAGCGCGATTCGGTGCGTGCGTAAGGCCGGCGGATTTCATCGTGGCTGCGCGAGATGAATGATTTCAGCGCGGCGATATCAGTGCGGCGGAAGGTGGCGTCGACCTCACCCAGTTCCACGATCCACTTGGAGATGACCTGCTTGATGCTGTCCTTGTTGGTGGGGTCGAGTACCACGCCATCGGCGATCAGCTGCAGTTCGGCCGGTGCCAGCTGCCGTGCCCAGCGCGTCTTGCCCAGATTCTGCCTGGAGACGAAGGTCAGTACACCCCGTGCGACCACGCCATCCGGTTCAAAGGCGGCCGCCACGCCGGAGATCAGCCAGCGCCGCATCAGCACCTCCTTCAGGATGCGGCCATCGGCCATGCGCGTGGGCTGGGCTTCCTGCACGGTGTCGAAGAACGCCTGGAGGCGGGAGTGGCCATCCCAGGGCTGCGAGGTGATCCAGCTGGCAACGGGATTGTAGGGATTGGCTTCGGCCACCTGGCACAGGTTGGTCTCGAAGCTGGCGGTGGCCATGCCGGCACGGTGCATGCAGTCCATCACTTCGCCGGCGGCAACCTCCTTGGCATTGTCGATCGTGGACTGGAGGTCCGGCACCAGGATCTCCAGGTCCTTGCGGATGACGTTGTAACGCACCGTAACGCCGGTGCGGCGGCACAGCTCGGCGAGATTGCGCGCGGTCGGCAACGGGCGGCCGCGTGCGCTGCTGTCGGGGAACGGAGTGAAGGTATCGAAGGCGGAGAGGTTGCCGGGAACCTGGTAGCTCGCGGCGGCCGGGGAGCGTGTGCCGCTCTCGGCGGGAACTTCGCCCGGCGCGCACGGTGGGTCGGCAAGCAGCTGCGCGCGCAGTGCTTCCAGGCCTTCACGCCGATGCAGGTCGTTGAAGTCGGTGGGGCGATCATCGTCGCCGTGCACGATGGCGAATTCCGGCCAGACCACCCGAGCACCGATGTCCGCCGCAGCCTGCGTGGCCTGGCTGACACCAGGGTTCTCCAGTGGTTGCCGCGTCCATTGGTCGTTATCCGCGCAGAGCACGAACGAGGCATCGGGTACGGCGTTGCGCCAGGCACGGGCCACGGCCGTCAGGTTGCCCGCATCCCACGCGACCACGACGCACCAGCCGGTGGCCTGATGGATCGATGCCGCGGTGGCATAGCCCTCGGCAATGGCGATGGGATGCCCGGGCAATGGCTTGCCGATGACATGGAAGCAGCCCTGCTTGCGGCCACCGGCCAGGAAGTCCTTGTCGCGCCCCAGTGCCGGGTCGGTACGGGGAAGGATCGCCTGCAGGGAGACGATGCGTCCGGCAGTGTTCACCACCGGCACCAACAGCGCATTCTCGATGTGGCGGAACACCAGCCCATCGCTGTTGCGTACCGGCCACGCTGCCACGCGCAGGCCATGAGCGTGCACGCCCTTCCGGGCAAGATAGGGGTGGCTGTCGTCGGCGGGCATGGCCCGCTGCCACAGTACGTTGGCGGCCTTGGCTGCGGCATCCTCGCGCTCGCGTTGTTGCCGCTCCCGTTCGGTCCGGGCCGATTCCTGGCGCTGCCGGATCGCGCGCTGCTCGGTGGGACTCAGCGTGGCCGGTGATTGCGCGCACCAGGCGTGACGGGTACCGGTACGCCAGCTGCCGAACTCGCCGGCGGGCACGTTGTCGCCGAACAGGACCGCCCAGCCATTGCGGGTGCCACGACGGTCACCCTCCACGTGGAAGCGCACCAGCGTGCCGTCGGCGTTGAGTGCATCGCGTCCGCGTGCGTCCGGCACGATGCCGTGTGCATGCATGGCCTGCAGGAACGCCGGGACGACGTCCTGCGTTGGGTGCGGTGTGTACATTCGGCGGGACCCCCTTGGAACGTTGTTCGATGCACAGCGACCGTGGATGGCAATGGCGCTGTGCGATGCCTGCGCTGTGCAGGCCATGCGGCGGCGGCCCGACGCGAAGTGGTCAGTAGGTGATGGAAGGTGTTGATGTGGTCATGGTGTCCGATGGATCCGCCATTTGCAACACCTTTGGATACCTGCTGTCCCTGGATCCGCCAAAGGCGCTCCACGCGGTTCAACATGCGACTGCGATCGCAGATCCGCATCATCGCCGTCTTGTGTCGCAATCGGCGAGAACCGGTTTCCGGATGATGGCCGCGCCGTTCGACGCGGCCCTTCACTCTCTCTCGAACGCCCGCCAGGGCGCCCATGCACAAGGAGCCTGCATGACTGAAGCCGACCTCAATGAAATGCCCCGGCCTGACGCCACATGCGCGCCGCAGGCCGCGGCCGCGACGTTCTCAATCAGTGCGACGACCCCTCAATAAAATACAACCCGCATGACGGACACCATCGACGAAGCGCAGGAACTGGACGCGCGCCATCTGCAACGAGCACTGGCCCAGCACGCAACGCGGGCCCGCAGCGTTGCCCCACTCAGGCCCATTGGGGAATGCCACAACCCGGACTGCAGCGAAGACTTCGACAACGATCCGGCCAGGCTGTTCTGTGGGCCTGCCTGCGCCGAGCGTTTCGAAGCCATCCATCAACACCGCAACGCATAGGAACAGGGGACATGTCTCTGAACAGCAACGACGCTGGCTTCACCGAACGCATCGCCGGATTGTCGGCCGAGCTCGCCGTGCTGGTGAGCCTGGTGGAGAACCACATCCATCTGCAGTTGGCCGACCTGGCCGACTCGGGTGATGTGGATGCACAGGAGCGATTTGCGGTGGCCGATCCGGAGCGCTGGTTGGAGAACGCCCGCAACAGCCTGCAGGCGGGCGTCATGTTCCTGGAACGTGCGGTGCAGCAGCCCGCGCGGTTCTAGCAATGCGATGTGGGGACGGAAGGGGCTGTAAGGCCGCCTTCCGTCCCCCTTTGGGGCCGTGGAGAGCGTCTGCGTCCGCGGCTGCGTCATAACGTCGCACCGCCTTTCTGGAAACCCTGAACTCGGTCCAAGGTTGGCCATCGCCCCGTAGAATGGTGGCGTGCGTCGTTCTGTCCTCCACCGCCGGTTCCAGGTCCTGGCATGGCTTGCCATGCTGCTGGTGCTGCTCGCCCCGCTGGTGAGCCGCTGGCTGGCGCATGACCACGTTGCGGCCACCGCACCGGTGGCAGCCTTGAATCACGCGATGCACGCAGAGCATGCACAGCACGCGATGGAAGCGCACCATGACCATCACGCGATGGCAATGCAGAACGGGGAATCGACACCGAAGCCGGCTGCCGATCCACACGCCGACCATGAGATGGGTGTGGACTGCGATTACTGCCTGATCGCTGCACGGCTGATCACCCTGCTGGTGGCGGCAGTGTTGCTGTTGGCGCCGATGGCACCGGTGTGCCGCGCGCTGCGCGGTGCGGTGCAGACGTTGCCGCAACGGATCAGCGGCACATTGGGAGCGCGTGGGCCGCCGGCCTTGATGGCCGTCTGAGCCGCACGCGTGTTGCACTGAACGTTCTTCCATGAGGTTGCCGGCCACGGCCGGTGCCCGCACGCGCGTGTTTGCCCCTTTCTGATTGCTGCCCTGCCATTGCGGGGTGGCCTTGCATGCCGTGAACAAATGAAAACCAACCCCAACTCCGCGCGCCTGCGCAGGGCGACACTGCCTGCGCTGTGCATGTCCCTGTTGTACGCCGTGCCGGCCCTTGCCGCCGATGCGCCACCTCCGACCACGCTGGATACCGTGCGCGTGGTCGACACCCGCAGCGGTGAACTGTCTTCCACCGCCAGCGCCGGGTCTGCGCTGGGCCTGAGCGTGCTGCAGACACCGGCCAGCCTGACCGTGATCTCGCGCGAACAACTGGAACAGCGGGGCGACACCAACCTCAATGATGCGATCAGCCGGGCAGGCGCGATCAGTGCGATGCCGCACCCAGGCAACGGCCTGAGTGCGTTGTCCAGCCGTGGCTTCACCGATGGCGCCTCGGTGATGCGCCTGTACGACGGGCTTCGCCAGTACGGCGGCGTGGGCATCACCTTCCCGTTCGATACCTGGTCGATCGAACGCATCGAAGTACTGCGCGGCCCGGCTTCGGTCATCCATGGCGATGGCGCCATTGGCGGGGTCATCAACATCGTGCCCAAGAAGCCCTCGCGTAGCGCCATCGAGAACGAGATCAGCGTGACCGTCGGCAGCGAGGATACTGCGCGCCTGGGCTTCGGCAGCGGCGGTGCGTTGACCCGGGACCTGGCCTATCGGCTGGACGTGAGTGGCAATTACAGCGGTGGCTGGGTTGACCGCGGGCGAAACAGTGACGCGACCTTCTCCGGTGCCTTGCTGTGGCAGCCGCGCCCGGATCTGCAGCTGACCCTCACCCATGCGCAGGGCCACCAGAAGCCGATGCGCTACTTCGGCACGCCGCTGGTGGGTGGGCAGCAGCTGGAGGCATTGCGCCATCGCAACTACAACGTGGAAGACAGCGACATCCGTTATCGCGACCGCTGGACCCAACTTGATGCGCTGTGGACGCCGACCTCGAACGTGGAATGGCGCACCCGCGTCTACCAGATTGACAGCCAGCGCGACTGGCGCAATGCCGAGGCCTATGTCTACAACCGCGCCACCGGTTTGATCGATCGCTCCGGCAACACCGAGATCACCCACAACCAGGACCAGACCGGATTGACCTCGACACTGCGGGTACAAGGAAACATCGCGGGCCTGGCCAACCGCTTTGCCGTGGGCCTCGATGCCAATCGTGCGCACTTCAAGCACACCAACAACACCTATGCCGGCAGCTCGGGCCCGGTCGATCCGTTCGATCCGGTGCCAGGCCGGTTCGCCAGCGACGCGCCCAACCTGCCGCGCTATCGCAACCGCGCCGAGCAGTACGCGCTGTTCGTGGAGGACCGGCTGGCGTTGAGCGAACGCTGGTCGGTACTGGGTGGACTGCGCCACGACCGCGCGCGCATCGATCGCACCGATCTGATCAGTGGCCAGAACGCGTTCTCGAAGACCTACAGCAGCACCGGCTGGCGTGCAGGTACCGTATTCGCGCTGCAGCCGACGCTGAGCCTCTACGCGCAGTACTCACAGGCGGCGGACCCGGTCAGTGGACTGCTGATGATCAGCCCAGCCAACGGTGCCTTCGATCTGGCCAAGGGCCGGCAGATCGAGGTGGGCCTGAAGCAGGCCTTCGATGGCGGCGAGTGGACGCTGGCGGCGTATCGCATCCGCAAGACCGGTCTGCTCAGCCGTGATCCGCTGGTGCCGGATCGCCGGGTGCAGGTGGGTGCGCAGACCTCGCGCGGTATTGAAGCGTCCTTGAACTGGAACTTCGCGCCGCACTGGTCGCTCGATGCCAACGCGACGGTGCTGAAGGCCGAGTTCGAGGACTTCCTGGAAACCACGGGTTCGCCGGCGGTGCTGGTGTCGCGTGATGGCAACGTACCGCCGAACGTGGCCGAGCGCTTGGCCAACGCATGGTTGAGCTGGCAGTTCCTGCCGGACTGGAGCGCAGCGGCGGGTGTTCGCTATGTCGGCAAGCGCTACGCCGACAATGCCAACGCGTTGGAACTTCCCGGCTACAGCACCACCGACCTGGCGCTGACCTGGCAGGCGGCACCGCGCACGCGGCTGTCCGCGCGGTTGTTCAACGTGTTCGACAAGGCGTACTACGCCACCGCGTACTACACCAGCACGCAATGGCTGCTGGGTGCGGACCGGCGCGTCGAACTCACCGTCGACCATCGCTTCTGAGGAGGCCGGCCATGACGCTGCGATCCACCGCCAGGCGCTGGACCTATCTGGTGCACCGCTGGCTGGGCATTGGTGGGTGCCTGTTGATGCTGCTGTGGTTCGTGAGTGGCATGGTGATGCTGTTCATCGGCTACCCGAAGCTGACGCCGGGTGAGCGGCTGGCGGCGTTGCCGGTGCTGGGGGATGCCCGCGGCTGGCAGGGGCTGTCGGCATTGCCGGCCGCCGTGCAGGCCGAGCCGGAGGCCGTGGCACTGACGACGCTGCGCGGCGAGCCAGCGTATGTGGTGCGAAGCGGCGGCAACGTGGGCGCCTGGTCTGCGCGCACCGGCCAGGTGCTGCTGCCGGTGTCGGCACAGCGTGCCGAAGCATCCGCTGCGCAGTTTGCTGGCGGCCAGGCGTTCGTCGGCGCGATGCGCGTGGATGAGGATCGCTGGACGCACTCGCGCGCGCTGGACGCGCACCGGCCGCTGTACCGGGTGGAGGTAGGGGGCGCGCAGCCGGGTGACCTGTATGTGTCCTCGCACACCGGCGAAGTGGTGCTGGACGCACCGCATGTGCAGCAGCGTTGGAACTATGTGGGTGCCTGGCTGCACTGGCTGTACTTCCTGCGCATGCAGTCGGTGGACCCGGTGTGGACGTGGGTGGTGATCGTGTTGTCCGCGCTGTGCACGGTGGCCGCAGTCAGCGGCATCGTGGTCGGTGTGTGGCGCTGGCGTTTCCGTGGACACTACCGTTCGGGTGCAAAGACGCCATACGTCGAACCATGGATGCGCTGGCACCATCTGATCGGGCTGGTGGCTGCAGCGTTCGTGTTCACCTGGATCTTCAGCGGGCTGATGTCGATGAACCCGTGGGGCGTCTTGAGCAGCACGCGCGAGGCGATCGACAGCGGACGTTATCGTGGTGGTCCGGTGGTGGTGGATGGCGCACTGGGCGAACCAGCGGCGCTGCTGACGGCCGTCGAGGCCGAGCGGTTCAAGCCCGTGGAGATCCAGTGGCGACGCATCGGTGGCGAGCTGTTCGCGGTGCTGCTGGACGGACAGGGCGAGACCCGTATCGTGTCCGGCAGCAATGGGCATCTGCAGGTTGCGCGGTGGCTGCCGGCCGGGTGGCTGCAGCAGAAGGTGCGGGCGCTGTCGGATGCGCCCATGCAGGGGTACTGGGTCCAGCATGCAGCGGATGCGTACTTCTACCCACGTGCACCGGAAGCCATGAACGGCGCAGCGGTGCGCCGCTTCCCGGTGGCGGTGGTGGACTTCGGCGATGCCGAGGCGACGCGCGTCTACCTAGACCTGGCCACCGGCGATCCATTGCTGACGATGGGGTATCGCGAGCGGGTGGGGCGCTGGCTGTTCTACTTCCTGCACAGCTGGGACCTGCCTGCGATGCTGCGCTTCGACACCGCCCGGTTGGCTGTTCTGCTGCTGTTGAGCGTTGCGGGCACTGCGTTGTGTGCAACGGCCACGGTGATCGGCTACCGCCGGTTGCGGATGAAGCTGCGGCGCAGGCGGCGCTGATGCACTGGGCTACACCCGCAGCCAACGCGTGGACACGGCCACCAGCAGCAAGGCCGTGGCCACGCCGATGAACGCGGTGATCAGGCCGAAATGGTTGGCGGCGAAGCCGATCAGCGCCGGTCCGGCAAGGATGCCGGCGAAGCCCAGCGTGGAAACGGCGGTGATCGCCAGCGCACCCGGCATGCGGGTCTGGTGGCCGGCCAGCGAGAACAGCGCCGGTGCGATGTTGGCGCAGCCAAGGCCGACCAGCACATAGCCCGCCAGCGACGCCTGCCATGGCGTGACCAGGGTCAGCACCAGCACGCCAGCGGCAGCAAGCAGAGCGCCGAGAACGATCGCGCGCTGGCGGCCCACGCGCGCCACCAGTGCATCGCCGAACAGGCGGGCGATGGTCATGGTCAGGGTGAAGGTCACATAGCCGATACCGGCGAGGCTGGCATCGACGCGACGCACATCGCTGAGGAACACCGCGCTCCAGTCCAGCATCGCACCTTCGCCGAGGAACGCAACGAACGCCAGTACGCCGATGAACAGCACGATGCCGTGTGGCAGGGCCAGCATCGGTGTGTCGTGCGGCATCCGTTCGCTGTGCCAGTACGCCGCTGACAGCAGCAACGCCAGCAGCATGGCGCCGACGCCGATCAGCACCGACGCTATCGGTGGCAATTGCGCGGACAGCAGCACGGTCATGGTGGCCGCGCCGAGGAAGCCGCCGATGCTGAAGAAGGCATGGAAGCCGGACATCATCACGCGCCGTGCTTCGCGCTCGACGATGACGGCCTGTACGTTCATCGTGCAGTCCATCGCGCCCACGGCGGCACCGAACACGAACAGCACCAGTCCCAGCGTCCAGGCCGAACCGGCCAGTGCCAGGCCGGGCACCGTCAGGCAGATCAGCAGGCTGCTGGCCACCATCACCCGGCGGCAGCCGAGGCGCGCGGCCAGCACGCCGGACAAGGGCATCGCCAGCAGCGAACCGGCACCGAGGCAGAGCAGTACCAGGCCCAGCGTCGCGTCATTGATCCCGGTACGTGCCTTGGCGAAGGGCACCAGCGTGGCCCACAGCGCGGTGGCGAAGCCGGGAATGAAGAATGCAGCGCGGGTCGCGTGCTGTTCGGCACGCGCGCGGTTGGCGAGGGACATGAGCGGTACGGTCAGGGAGGAGTGGGGTGCACCGCAATACCGGCGGCGCGGAAGCGAGCTGCCAGTGCGGGCGGTGCGGTGGTGGTCAGCACCAGATCGTCGATCTCGTCGAGGCTGGCGATCTGCCAGTGGCCGCGGGCGCCGAGCTTTTCCGTGGTGGCGGCGACGATGATGCGACTGCTGCAGGCCACCATCGCGCGCTTGAGCGTGGCTTCCTCGGCATCCATCGCCCACACGCCGGTGTCGCCGTCCACCGCGCAGGGGCCGGGCAGGTACACGTCGGCACGCAGGCGTTGCACCTGGGCCAACGCTTCGGCACCGACCGCACCGCCGCCGCTGGCCAGGCGGCCGCCGATCAGCTGCACCAGGGTGCCTTCAAGCATGCTGGCGGCGGTGGCGATCTGCGGGGCATTGGTGATCACCGTCAGCCCGAGAGCGGTCGGCAGCTGCTGGGCGATCGCCAGGTTGGTCGAACCGGCATCAAGCAGTACGACCTGGCCGGGTTGCAGCAGCGCGCAGACGCGGGCGGCCAGCTCGGCCTTGTCGCTGCGGTCGCGGGTGAGCCGCTCGCGCAGCGGGCGTTCCTTCGGCGGTGGCAGCACGGCGCCGCCGTAGACACGCTGGCACAGGCCCTGTGCGGCCAGCTCGCGCAGGTCTCGGCGGATCGAGTCTTCGGAGACGGCATAGCGGCGCGCCAGTTCGGCGGCGACCACGCGGCCCTGCTGGCGCAGTTCCTCAAGGATCTGCCGGGGGCGCTGGGCGGGGAGGGGGCTGGGATCTGAGCTCATGCTGCAAGTCTGCACATTCGTGCGTTAACGTGCAACAACGTGCAATGGGTGGAAGTGGACACAGGGTGGCTGAACTGCCGGTGAACCCGCCGGCGCCTGGGGTCTATGGATCGCCCTCGCGGCCCGGCATCATGGCGGGGCACCTGGCATGGAATCCCTGATGTCCCCCACCGTTCACCGCGAGCTGCGCATCGGCGCAGACCAGTACACCGGCCAGAAGGTGGTCGACCAGCAGTTCCACAAGTGCGATTTCTCCGGCGCGGACCTGACCGGCACCGAGTTCATCAACTGCAGTTTCTACGATGCCGACAGCCGTGCCGGCTGTCGCTTCAACGGCGCCACGCTGAAGGAAGCCAGCTTCCGCAGCTGCGACATCAGCATGTGCCACTTCAACTTCATCAAGGCACTGGGCCTGGAGATCAGCGAGTGCCGCGCGCAGGGCGCGGATTTCAGCAACGCCAGCTTCATGAACCAGATCACCACGCGGAGCTGGTTCTGCAGTGCCTTCATCAAGAAGTCGAACCTGCGCTACGCGAACTTCTCGCGGGTGACGCTGGAGAAGTGCGAGCTTTGGGAAAACCGTTGGGACGGTGCGAACGTGAGTGGCGCCAGCTTCGCCGGCTCGGACCTGTCCGGCGGCCAGTTCGAGGGCATCGACTGGAACAGCGCCAACTTCACCGACTGCGATCTGACCAACTCCGAGCTGGGCGAGCTGGACCTGCGCAGGACCAACTTGCGCGGCGCCACGCTGGACGTGCAGCAGGTGGCGCTGTTGATGCAGCGCATCGGCATCACCGTGGTGCCGTAGGCATCACCTGGCGTACGCCACCCAGCCCTTGAAGCTGAAGCCGGCATAGAACAGCTCCACGTCGTCGAAGCCGGCCTCCTGCAGCAGGGCGACCTCCTGCTCGGGCGCCAGCAGCGGCAGCCGCTCGGCAATGGCCTCGATCGCGCGCTGCGCATCGGCGCGGGCAACCCCCGAGGCTTCGGCGAACGCCGCGTAGCGCTGCAACCAGCGCAGCTTGCCGGCCGGATCCTGCGGCACGCTGTGGTGCGCCACCACCAGCGGCGCGCCGGGCTGCAGGCGCCGGTGCAGCTCGCGCAACGTGTGCAGGCGCTGCGCGGCGTCGAGGAAGTGCAGGGTCAACAGGCAGGTGGCACCGTCGAAGCGCAGATCGGGCGCATCGTCGATGTAGCCTTCCAGCAGCTGCACGCGCGACTTCAGCGGACCCAGTGTCTGTTCGGCCAGGGCCAGCATCGGTGCGGCCGGATCCACGCCGAGCAACTGCCAGCCCGGCTGTGCCTCGGCGAAGGCCTTCAGCTCAAGCCCGCCACCGGCACCGAGTACCAGCACGCGGCCCTGTGCGGGAACGCGTTCGGCCAGCAGCAGGCGGCTCATCTGCTGCAACGCGAGGAAACCGGGCACCTGGCGCAGCGGTGCTTCGGCATAGCGGGCCACCGCCTGCGGGTCGGAGAACGTGGACATGTGCGGATTCCTTCGACGGGGACAGACCACTGTAGCGCGGCGCGCAAGAGGTATTGCGCGCCGCTGCCGCAGAGACAGCACAGGGCTCAGGCCGCTGCGGCCTCAAGCACGTCTTCCAGCCTCACCTCGCCGAGGAAGCCACCACTGCTGGTTGCCGGCTGCTGCGCTTCGATGGCGTGGGCGAACTGCACGCCCGCGTCGTCCTGCAGGCGTTCGAACAGCTGCTGCACCCTGGGGAACTCGCGGCGGTCGACCACCTGGTGATAGTCGTTCCAGCGCGCGATGCCGGCGAAGTAGGCATCGGCGAAGCTGCGCTGTTCGCCCAGCAGCCACGGGCCCGTACCGATCATCTGCTCCAGCGCCTGGTGGGCGTGGCGCACCTTGGTCGTGCCATAGGCACCCAGCACCTCGGCTTCATCACCTTCCGCATGCTCCAGTGCGTGCCAGAGCGGCGCGTAGGCACCGAAGAAGCTGGTGTTGAGATAGGCCAGCCGGTGGTTGAGGCGATCGAAACCAGCCGTGCCCTGTGCGAAGCCCAGCCCCTGCGCGATCCCCTTCGCAGCCAGGTGGTTGAGGATGGCCAGGCTCTCGCTGAGCAGCTCGCCCTGCGGGGTTCGCAGGGTCGGGGTTTCGCCCAGTGGATTGAGGCGGCAGTAGTCTTCGCCCTGCACCTGGCCGGGCATGTCGATGCGGCACAGCTGGTAAGGCTGGCGCAGCCACTCCAGTGCAACGATGGAGCCGAACGAGCAGCCCGAGGGCACGCCGTAGAAGAGGATCGGGGTCATGGCAGATTTCCGGTTCGAGCCGCGATGCGGCGGGTGAGGAAAGCGTGCCAGCATGGACATTGCCGCTGAAGCCGTCCGAATGGCATCCTGAAGTCCACACGTGTGGACGTTGCGCATGCTCAACCTCAATGATCTGGCCCTGTTCGTGACCGCAGTGGAGCAGGGTGGTTTCGCCGCAGGTGGGCGCCATCTGGGCCTGCCGCGCTCGACCCTTAGCAAGCGCGTGGCGCTGCTGGAAGAACACCTCGAAGTGCGGCTGCTGCAACGCAGTTCGCGCCGCTTCGCGCTGACCGAGGTCGGCCAAGAGTTCTTCGAACGCGCACGCGCGGCGTTGTCGGAGGTAGAGGCTGCGGAGGCCATTGTCCGCGACCGCCAGGCCGAACCCAGCGGCACCGTGCGCATCAGCGCTTCGATTCCGGTGGTGCAGGGCGAGCTTGCCGCGTGCCTGCCCGCGTTGGCCCGCCGCTATCCGCGGCTGCGCATCGAAGTTGAAGTGAGTGATCGTTTCATCGATCTGGCGCAGGAGGGCATCGACATCGCCCTGCGCAGCCACTTCGGTCCGCTGCCGGATTCCGGGTTGGTGCAGCGAATGCTCGGTAGCGAACGCATCGTGCTGGTGGCGTCCCCTGGTTATCTGGCAGCCGCGCCGGCAGTGGACACGCCCGAGCAGCTACGCGCGCATGCCGGCCTGCTGACCGCGCGCCATGCAACGCGCTGGACGCTGCACAGCGCCGACGCCGGCACCGTGCAGGTGGAGCCGCAGGTGGCGCTGGTCGGCAATGAATCGCAGCTGCTGATCGCGGCGGCAGAAGCGGGTCTTGGCATCACCGTGCTGCCCTACAGCCTGTGTGCGGCGGCCATCGCTGCTGGCCGCCTGCAGCAGGTCCTGCCGGCGTGGCATGCCGGCGAAGTCACCACCAGCGTGCTGCTGCCGCATCGTCGCGGCCAGCTGCCGGGCGTGCGCGTGGTGGTGGATGCGCTGGTCGCGCATTACCAGCTCAACGCAGCGCGCGTGCCAGTACCTGCCAGATCCTCGGATCCTGGCACTGCGAGACGTTGAAACGCACATAGTCGGCCGCGCGCTGCGATTGGCTGAACGCGTTGCCCGGGGCCAGCACGATGCCTTCGCGCAGGCACTGCCGTGCCAGCGCAGCAGCATCGCGGCCATCGGGAAGCTGGCACCAGAGGAACAGGCCGGCTTCCGGTTGCAGCCACGGCGTGATGCCCAGCGTGTGCAGTTTCCGCAGTGTGTGCCGGCGCGCATCGGCCAGGCGCGAGCGCACCGATTGCATGTGGCGGCGATAGCCACTGTCGGTCAGCGCGATGTGCATCAACTGCATCGCCAGATGGCCGCCGCCGAAGCTGGTGGCCAGCTTCAGGTCGGTCAGCGCTTCGATCCAGTCGTGGCGTGCAGCGATGTAGCCACAGCGCGAAGCGGCCGACAGGGTCTTGGAGAAGCTGCCGACGTGGATCACACGCGACAGCCCATCCAGCGCAGCAAGGCGCGGTGCCGGCTGCAGTTCGAAGTCGGCGAAGATGTCGTCCTCGACGATGATCAGTTCGCTGCGTTCGGCCAGCCCCAGCAGCCGATGCGCGGTGCTGGCCGAGAGCACCGCGCCGGTCGGGTTGTGCAGGCCCGAGTTGGTGATGTACAGCCGTGGCGAATGCGCCTGAAGTGCCTGCGCGAACGCCTCCAGGTCCGGGCCGCTGTGCGTGTACGGCACGCCGATGGCCTGCACCTGGTGCGCCTTCAGCAGCGCGTGGTAGTTGAAGTAGCTCGGATCATCCACCAGCACGCAGTCGCCGGGCTTGAGCAGGAAACGGCAGAGCAGATCGACCGCGTGCGTACCGGATTCGGTCAGCAGGATCTGCTCAATCGGTGCATCAATGCCCAGCGCCGCGCAGCGCCGTTGCAGCAGCTGGCGCAATGCGGGCAGCCCGAGCGGGCCGGCGTAGTCGACCAGCTGCATGGCATCGGCACGCGCCAGTCGGCGCAGGCCGCGGCGCACGCCGTCGTGATACAGCCAATCACTGGGCATCCAGCCGCAGCCCGGCTTGAGGTGGCCCGCCGGCGTTTCCAGCGATTGCCGCGACACCCACAGCGGGTCCACCGCGCGGTCCAGGCGTGGTTCCATTTCGGCCAGGGCGAGCGGTGCGGCCGGTCCACTGACATAGAAGCCGGAACCGGCACGCGCGCTGATCAGCCCTTCGGCGGCGAGGCGCTCGTAGGCCTCGACCACGGTGGAAACCGACACGCCCATTGCCGCCGCCTGCGCGCGTACCGAGGGCAGCCGCGAACCGGCGCCATCCACCCGCGTGCCGATACGGGTACGGACGGCCTGGATGACCGATTCGATGCGGGTAAGCGGGCGCGTCATGGCGAAAGTGTGCTGTAAGTGTGGGCAGTACAGTTATTTGAAACTGTACTGGATTGTAGCTGGGGGGCGCGGGCCGCAGGTGCTTCCATGGAGATCCCGCCGGGCACCGCCCGGCACCCCGGGAGTACAGACGTGGAACGGTCGGCGAGTGGTTGGATCAATGGCTTCATCGGTGTGGTGATCTTTGCCGGCTCGTTGCCGGCCACCCGCCTGGCCGTGCTGCAGCTGGACGCCGGGTTCGTTACCGCCGCGCGCGCCACCATCGCCGCCATACTCGGCCTGGGCCTGTTGCTGCTGTTGCGCCAACCCTTTCCGCGACGCAGCGACCTGCCCGGGCTGGCGGTGGTCAGCCTTGGCGTGGTGGTCGGCTTCCCGCTGCTGACCGCGCTTGCCCTGCGCCACGCCTCATCAGCGCACACCATCGTGTTCCTCGGCCTGTTGCCGCTGAGCACTGCGGTGTTCGGCGTACTGCGCGGTGGCGATCGGCCGCGCCCGGCGTTCTGGCTGTTCTCGCTGCTGGGCAGCGCCTGCGTGGTCGGCTATGCCGCGCGCAACGGCATTGAGGCCTCGTTGCAGGCCGACCTGCTGATGCTGGCGGCGATCGTGGTGTGTGGACTGGGCTACGCGGAAGGCGGTCGGCTTGCCCGTCATCTCGGCGGCTGGCAGGTGATCAGCTGGGCGCTGCTGCTGGCACTACCGGTGATGCTGCCGCTGACGGTGTTGATGCGTCCGGCCTCGTTCGTCGAAGTGGGGGCATCCGCGTGGTGGGCGCTGGGCTACGTGGCGGTGTTCAGCATGCTGCTCGGGTTCCTGTTCTGGTATCGCGGGCTGGCCCAGGGTGGAATCGCCGCGGTCGGCCAGCTACAGCTGCTGCAACCGTTCTTCGGCCTTGCGCTGGCTGCGCTGTTGCTGCATGAAGCGGTCAGCCTCAGCATGGTGCTGGTGACCGTGGTCGCGGTGATCTGCGTCGCCGGCGCGCGCCGCTTCAGCCGCTGAGCGAAAAAGGGGACGGAGGGGATTAAGTCGTAACTGGCCCTGCTGTGCCTGAAACGACTTAATCCCCTCCGTCCCCTTTTCCGGTGATAGCGAGGGCGTATCGTGGGCGGTGGTCAACGGTATTGGCCGGGGCGGTGAGCTTGGCTGAAGCTGTGCGCATGAAGCCGATGTCGCGTATTTCCTTCGAGGGTCAGGTGGGCCTGGTGACCGGTGCCGCGGGTGGGTTGGGCCTGGCCTACAGCCGCCTGCTGGCCGAGCGCGGTGCGCAGGTGGTGATGCATGACGTCGGTGCCGGTACCGATGGCCGCGGCGCCGATCCGCAGCGCATCCTTCGCAGCGTGGAAGTGCTGCAGGGGCAGGGTCTGCCGGTGCAGGCCGCAAGCGGTCCCATCGACCATCGCTCGGGTTGCCACGCGCTGGTGCAGGATCTGTTGCAGCAACATGGCCGCATCGATTTCCTGATCCACAACGCGGGCTGGGTCGAGTACCAGCCGCTGGAAGCGATCGAGGACGAGGCGCTGGATCAGACGCTGTGCCTGGCGGCGAAGACACCGCTGTGGCTGGCGCAGGCGGTGTGGCCGGCGATGCGCGCGGCGGGCGGGGGCCGCATCGTCATCACCACCTCCGATCGCGCGCTGTATCCGCAGTACGCACAGCGCGGACTGTCTGCCTATGCGATGGGCAAGCTGGCCGCGCTTGGCCTGGTCAATGTGCTGGCCCTGGAAGGCGCCGAGAACGGCATCGTGGTCAATGCGGTTTCGCCGGTAGCGAAGACGCGCATGTGGGGCATCGAAGGCGAACCCGACGAACTGCATCCGGAGGCGGTCGCGCAGGGCGTGGCCTATCTGGCATCCACGCGCTGCCACGAGGGCGGATGGACGCTGCGCGCCAGCAACGGGCAGTTCCATGCACTGCGCCTGCAGGAGGCCGAGCACGTGGCGTATCCACGCGATCTGCGTGCGGTCAGTGCAGACAGCATCGAGTCGGTGGCATTGCAGTGGCCGGCCATCGCGCGCGCCAGCGTGGACGCGCGTAGCTGAGGGCGTACCCTAGGCAGGTTTCCACTGCCTGCTCCCAGATGATCGACCTGCGCCTGCTTCGCCAGTTCGTGGCCGTGGCCGAAGAACTGCATTTCCACCGCGCCGCGGCCCGCCTGCACATGTCGCAGCCACCACTGACGGCAGCGATACGTCGGCTGGAAGACGTGCTCGGATGTGAACTGATCGTGCGCGGCAACCGCACCCTGGGCCTGACCGTGGCCGGGCAGACGTTGCTGGTGGAGGCACGTGCGACGCTGCAGCAGGCCGAGCAGGCATTGCTGCGCACGCGCGAGGCGGCGAGCGGACAGTCTGGCTGCCTGCGCGTAGGCTATGTCGGCAGTGCGCTGTATGGCCGCCTGCCAGGTTTGATCCGCCGCTTCCGCCAGCAGTACCCGCAGGTGCAGTTGCACCTGCAGGAAGCCACCTCGCGCCAGCAGCAGTTGTGGCTGCGTGAGCAGCGCATCGACGTAGGCGTGCTGATTCCACCGATTCCCGCCGCCGAGCTGGTGCTGCACGACTTCGACCACGACCGCCTGGCGATTGCGCTGCCGCGTGCACATGCGTTGGCCGATGCGGCGGAGGCCAGTGTGGCGATGCTGGCTGATGAACCGTTCGTTTCGTGGCCGGCGGGCGAGGGCATCGGCTTCCATGCGCAGGTGCTGGGCCTGTGTACCGCAGCGGGATTCACCCCACGTGTGGTGCAGGAAGCGCAGGGCATGCACGCGGTGTTGTCACTGGTGGCGGTGGACGCCGGCGTGGCGATCGTGCCGGCCAGCATGGCCAGCTTCCGCCCGCAGGAGATCGTCTATCGCGTGCTGGAGGGCGAAGCCGCCCGTTTCGCCCTGCAGTTCTGCATGCGCCCGGAACCACCGTCACCGGTGCTTGGCAATTTCCTGGACGTGGCGAAGCTGCCTGCCCGCGGCTGAGCCGCGGGTTCACCTGCTGAATCGGCGGCCAGCGTGATCCTCGGTCAGAACCGATAGCTGATGGTGCCGGTGACCACGCGCGGGTAGCCGGCGAAGCAGTCGCCAAACGTACGGCACGGGGCGTAGTAGCGCTTGTCGGCGAGGTTGGTGATGTTCAATGCCATCGTCCAGTCGGTCACCTGCACTTCCACCAATGCATCGGCCAGCGTGTAGCTGGGCGTGATGATGCGCCCGCCATTGCCCAGCGATACGGTGTTGCCGACGTGGCGCACGCCCAGGCCCAGGCGCAGGCGTGCGGCATCGTCAAGCTGGAAGCCCTTGGATACCCAGGCCGAGGCCAGGTCCCGTGGGGTGTCGTTGAGGCGCTGGCCCACTTCCAGCGCGAAGTTGCTGCGGCTGACTTCGGCCTCATTGCGGGCCACCGCGGCGGTGATGGTGAGGTCGTTGGCGAACTGGAACTGGCCTTCCAGCTCGAGGCCCTTGGAGCGGATCTGCCCGGTCTGCACCACGTTCAGCACGTTGTCCGGATCGTTGGTCTGGCGATTGGTTTCGGTGATGCGGTACGCCGCCATCGTCAGCAGCAGATTGCGTGCCGGTTGCCACTTGATGCCGGCCTCGCTCTGGCGGCCACGCATTGGTTTGAAGGCCTGGCCGAACAGGTCCTGGCCAGTGACCGGCAGGAACGATTCGCTGTAGCTCAGGTAGGGCGATACTCCGGCGCCGAGGTCACCGATCAGGCCGGCGCGGTAGGTGGTGGCGTTGTCGGTCTGGCTGGGTTGGCCTTCGGTCTTCGAGCGCGCATGGTCGCGGCGCGCGCCCAGCACCAGCGAGACGCGGTCGGCCCAGCGGATCTGGTCCTGCACATAGACACCCAGCTGGGTGGAGGTCTGGTCCGGCTGACGATCCCAGCCACGCACGACCGGTGCGGCCGACACCGGGGCGTAGATGTCGATCGGCGTGCCGGTGGCATCCAGCCGCTGCAGCTGCTCCTTGTACTGGCTGTAGTCCACCCCGGCCAGCAGCAGGTGCTGGAACGCACCGGTGGCGAAGTCGAACTGCAGCGCATTGTCGGCGCTGAAGATCTGCACGTCGGGGCGGGTGCCGTAGGCGGTGCGGTTGACCACGCGGTGGTCGGCATCGATGAAGGGATCTGCCGGATTGCTGTAGCTGTCCACGTACATCTGCTGCAGGGTGGTCCTGCCATCGATGTAGCGCACCGCCGAGCGCAGGCTGAGCACGTCATTGAAGCTGTGGTCGAACAGCGCGGTCAGGCTGTAGACGCGCGAATCGATGCGATCAAAGCCGGGGTGGCCGATGAAGGTGGAAGTGTCCAGGCGGCGGCCCGGCAGTGCCAGCAGGGTCGCGGCCAGCGGCAGGAACTGCTGGCTGGAGCCGGTCCTGTCGTGCTGGTAGCTGGCCAGCAGGGTCAGCGTGCTGCGTTCGCCGCGCCAGCTGATCGAGGGCGCCAGGTAGATGCGGTCATCATTGAGTACATCGGTCTGCATGTTCGATTCACGCAGCAGCCCGACGAAGCGGCCGGCAAGCGTACCGGCATCGTTCAAGGCGCCGCCAATGTCACCCTGAAGCTGCCTGCGGTCGAAACTGCCGAACTGCACGCCGACTTCGCCCGTGAGGGCGCCGAAGGTCGGGCGCTTGCTCATCGCATTGATGATGCCGCCGGTGGCGCCGGCACCGTACAGCACCGAGGACGGGCCGCGCAGTACTTCCACGCGTTCCAGGCCGTAGATTTCCGGGCGGGCGAGCGGGCTGAACCCGTAGCTGCGGCGCAGGCCATCCTGGTACTGCACGGGGTCCAGCCCGCGTACCGAGGTCGCGTCGTTGCGGGTATCCAGGCCCCAGGCATCGGCGGTGACGCCGGCGCTGTAGCGCAGCACTTCCTGCAGGTTGTGCGCGCCGCGATCGGTGAACAGCTGCTGGGTGACCACGCTGATCGCCTGCGGCGTCTCGGTCAGGGCGGTGTCGGTCTTGGTCGCGGTGCTGGCCCGCTCGGCCACCACGGTCACCTTGTCCAGGGTGCCTGCCGCCGGGCCGTCCTGGGCCTGGGCGACGGCCGAGGCCAGCAGGGTGGGCAGGGCGAGCGTGTACAGCAGCGGGCGGCGCGGCGACAGGGCGGGCATCGTCAGGAATCCGGGAAGGCGGTGACGGCGGATTATCCGGATGCGTGCCTGCAAATACAAATGATTCCCAAATGCAATTGAGTTACCCAGGCCCGGTGTCAGGGCAGGCCGTCCGAGGCGCCGCGGATGCTCAGCCAGGCGCCACCGCCCGGGGCGCTGCCCGCGCGCAGCCGGAAGCCGTGCAGGCCGGCAATAGCAGCCACGATCGACAGGCCCAAGCCGAATCCAGGTCCCTGGCCGGCACTGCTGCTGCCGCGGAAGAAGCGCTGGTAGATCAGCGTGCGATCCTGCGGCGGGATGCCGGGTCCATTGTCGATCACATCGATCCTCGGCGCGCCGTGATCATCGACCGCACGCAGCAGGATGCGGCCGTGCGCAGGGGTGAACTGCAGGGCGTTGGACAGCAGGTTCGCCACCGCTTCGAATAACAGCTCACGGTCGCCGCGCAGCAGGCCGGCCTGTGGATCCACCTGCAGTTCCAGCAACTGCTGCTTCTCTTCGGCCAGTGGCAGGTAGAACTGGTGCAGTTCCTGCAGCAGCTCGGCAAGGTCGACCTCGTCGAAGGCCGAACGCCGCTGGTGGCTTTCCAGTTCGGATACCCGCAGCAGCGCGGTGAAGCGCGCCATCAGCATGTCCGTTTCCGCCAATGCCCTGTCCAGCGGGTCTGCATGCGGATCCTGTTCGTCCAGACCGACGCGCATGCGGTACAGATGCGCCCGCAGGCGGGTGAGCGGGGTGCGCAGATCATGGGCGATGCTGTCGCACACGCCTTTGACCTCGGTCATCAGCTGCTCGATGCGTTCGAGCATGGCATTGACGATGCTCGACAGCCGATCGATCTCGTCGCGACGGTTGGATACCGGCAGGCGCTGGCCGAGGTCGCCGGCGACGATGCGGCTGGTGGCCGCTTCGATCTGCTGGATCCGCTTCAACGGGCGCCGGCGCAGCAGATGCCAGCCGACCAGGCCAGGGATGACGGTCAGCGACACGCCCCACAGCAGTGCATCGAGAATGATGCTGTTGACCGCCATGAGCTTGCCGTTCTGGCGCACGAACACCAGCGTCCGCCCGTCCCGGGTCGCTACGCCAAGTGCGCTGCCGCCGCTCTCGTGCTTTCCATCGACCAATGTCCAGCCTTCCACCGGATGCGAGCTGCCATCCAGCGGCAGTCCCGCTGGGATGGCGGTCAGCGGTCCAGCCAATGGCGCGCCGTCGCCGCTGAACAATCCGTAGGTGTAGACCTGGTGCAGGTCGAAGCGCTGGCTGTCGCGCAACGCATCGTCCAGTGCCTGGCCGTCGAATGCCATGAACAGATGGGCACGCTGCTGCAGCCCGGATTCGGTCAGGTCATTGAGATAGTCCGAGATGCGCCAGTACATCACCCCCAGCAGCAGGCTCGACCAGGCCACGAACAGGATGCAGTACAACCCGAGCAGGCGGCTGCTGGACGAGCACCACTGGTCAGGATTGCGCATCGAAGACATAGCCGGTTCCACGGACGGTGGTGATGGGTTGCGGGCGGCCCGGCTGCTCGATGCGCTTGCGCACGCGGCCGATGTGGACATCGATCAGGTTGGTGCCGGGGTCGAAGTGATAGCCCCAGACTTCCTGGAACAGCATGCTGCGGGTGACCACCTGGCCGGCATTGCGGACCAGGAATTCGAGCAGCTTGAACTCGGTCGGCAGCAGGCTGATCTCCTGCCCGCCACGCCGGGCCGAACGGGTCATCAGATCCAGTTCGAGGTCGCCGGCATGCAGGACACTGTCGGCAGGGCCGGCCTGGCTCTGGCGACGGATCAATACCTCCACGCGGGCCGCCATCTCATCGGAGGCGAACGGCTTGGTCAGGTAATCGTCGCCGCCTGCACGCAGGCCACGCACGCGCTCGTCCACGTCCGACAGCGCGCTGATCATCAGTACGGGGGTGACGATTCCTTCGCGCCGCAGCGCAGTGACCAGCGCCAGGCCATCGATGCCGGGCAGCATGCGGTCCAGGGTGATCACCGCGTAGTCGCCCGCACGCGCCAATGCGAGGCCGGCAGTGCCATCAACGGCAACGTCGACCTCGAAGCCATGGCTGCGCAGCTCGGTTACGATTTCCTCCGCAGTGACAAGGTCGTCCTCGATGGTGAGTACGCGCGGCATGGGCCATTGTGCAGGTTGGATGGCTGCCATCCTCGCAACCGCTCGCGGTGACTGCAAATGAAAAATGTTTCATGCGCGATTCGCCGGATTCCGCGCACGGGTCTTCTATATTCGGCGCCGAGCGTCTCCCCACGACGCGCGGAACCCCGGCACCCGATGAACCTCCTGCACATGCCCTTGCCATGCCATGCCCGGCCACTGCGGCTCCGGCGGCCTCTGCTGCTTGCGCTCGTTCTGCTCGGCCTGCTGTCGGCCTGCGGCAAGGATGCGCCCACGCCGGCCGGCCGGCTTCACGAGGTGGAAGTGCTGACCCTGCAGGAAAGGCCGCTGGCGATGGAACAGGAGCTGCCGGGGCGAACCATCGCATCGCAGGAGTCGGATGTGCGCCCGCAGGTGGATGGCGTGCTGGTGAAACGCCTGTTCGAAGAGGGCGAAACCGTGCGTGCCGGGCAGCCTTTGTTCCAGATCGAACCGGCCCTGTACCAGGCGGCGTTGAATCAGGCTCAGGCCAACCTGAAAACCGCCGAAGCGGCGGCAGTGACCGCACGCCTGCGCGCGCAACGGATGCAGGCGCTGGGCGGCGAGCAGCTGGCCGCGCGCCAGGACGTGGATGACGCCATCGCGAGTGGGCAGCAGGCCGCAGCCGCGGTGCAGGCGGCACAGGCGAGCCTGGATACCGCTCGTACGCGGCTTGGTTTCGCCACGGTGACCGCGCCGATTGCCGGGCGCATCGGCCGTGCGCTGTTCACACCCGGGGCGCTGGTTACCTCGGGCCAGGCCAACCCGCTGGCGCGGATCCAGCAGGTCGACCCGATGAACGTGGACATCACCCAGTCCAGCAACGAGTACCTGGCCTTGCGCCGCGCGATCGCCGACGGTGGCGTGCAGGCCACCACCGCTGCGGTGCGGCTGCGGCTGTCCGATGGCAGTGCGTATCCGTTGCCCGGCACCCTGGAATTTGCCGATATCGACGTGCAGCAGGAAACCGGCAGCATCACCCTGCGTGCACGGTTTCCCAATCCCGCCGGGCAGCTGCTGCCGGGCATGTACGTGCGGGCGCAGGTGGGGCAGGGCACGCAGCGGCAGGCGCTGCTGGTGCCGCAGTCTGCCGTGGACCGCAGCCCGAAGGGCGAGGCGCAGGTGTGGGTGGTGGATGAGGGCGGCAAGGCGAAGCTGCGCCTGTTCCGTACCGCGCGCGCGATTGGCGACCAGTGGCTGGTGCTGGATGGCATCGCTGCCGGCGAACGGGTGGTCGTGGCCGGCGCACAGGGGCTCTCCGATGGCATGGCGGTGCAGGTGAAGCCCGCTGGGGCAGTCACGCCGGCAGCGGCCGGGAAGGACTGAGCCCATGCTGCCGCGCTTCTTCATCCACCGCCCGGTATTTGCCTGGGTGCTGGCGATCTGCATCATGGCCTTCGGCGCGATTGCCGTCAGCCAGCTGCCGGTCGAACAGTACCCGGACATCGCACCGCCACAGGTCAACATCACCGCGAACTACACCGGCGCCTCGGCGCAGACGGTGGAAGACAGCGTCACCCAGGTGATCGAACAGCAGATCAAAGGCATCGATCACCTGTTGTATTTCTCGTCGACCAGTTCGTCATCGGGGCAGGCGCGCATCACGGTCACATTCGACCAGAGCGCCAACCCGGACATTGCCCAGGTCCAGGTGCAGAACAGCGTCAACCAGGCCATCAACCGGTTGCCGCAGGAAGTGCAGCAGCAGGGCGTGACGGTCGCCAAGTCGCAGGGCGACTCGCTGATGGTGGTCTCGCTGTATGACACCAGCCGGCGCATGGAACGGGTGGATGTTTCCGACTTCCTGGTCAGCAACGTGCAGGATCCGATCAGCCGCATTCCGGGTGTCGGCGAGATCAATGTGTTCGGCTCGGCGTATGCGATGCGCGTGTGGCTGGACCCGCACAAGCTGCGCGCCTACGACCTGATGCCGGCCGACGTGCGCACGGCCATCCAGGCCCAGAACACCCAGGTCACGGCCGGCGAACTGGGCGCATTGCCATCCAGCGCAACGCAGAGCCTGAATGCCACCGTCACTGCCCAGTCGCGGCTGCAGACGCCCGAACAGTTCCGCGCGATCATCCTGCGCACGCTTCCCAGCGGCGCTGCAGTGCACCTGGGCGACGTGGCACGGGTGGAGATCGGTGCCGAGAACTACCAGACCAGCAGCTATCTCAATGGCTATCCGGCGGCGGGTTTCTCGGTCACGCTGGCCTCCGGGGCCAACGCGCTGGCCACCGCGGATGCGGTCCGTGAGGAGATCGAACGCCTGCGACCAACGTTCCCGCCCGGGCTGCAGGTCGCCTATCCGCGCGACAGCACACCGTTCGTGCGGGTCTCGATCGAGGGTGTCATCCATACCCTCATCGAGGCCATCGTGCTGGTGGTCGTGGTGATGTTCCTGTTCCTGCAGAACCTGCGTGCTACGTTGATCCCCGCGATCACGGTGCCGGTGGTGCTGCTGGGCACGTTCGGCGTGCTGGCGGTCGCCGGATTCACGATCAACACGCTCACCTTGTTTGCGATGGTGCTGGCGATCGGCCTGCTGGTCGACGACGCGATCGTGGTGGTGGAGAACGTGGAGCGCATCATCCACGACGAGCACCTGCCGCCACGCGAGGCCACCGAAAAATCGATGGGCGAGATCACCGGCGCGCTGATCGGCATCACCGTGGTGCTGGGCGCGGTGTTCCTGCCGATGGCCCTGTTCGGTGGTTCCACCGGCATCATCTACCGCCAGTTCTCGATCACCATTGCATCTGCGATGGCGCTGTCGGCGCTGGTCGCGCTGACGCTGACCCCGGCGCTGTGCGCGACCCTGCTCAAGCCATCTTCGGCGCAGAAACCGCAGGGGCGCTTCTTCAGGGCCTTCAACCGGGGTGTCGAGCGCAGCCAGTTGGCCTATCAGGGAAAGCTCGGTGGCGTCGTCGCCCGGCCGCGGCGCTGGATGGCGTTCTACCTGCTGCTGGTGGTCGCCATGATTGCGCTGTACGCGCGCATGCCCACCGGCTTCCTGCCGGTGGAAGACCAGGGCCAGGTGACCTTCCAGTTCTCCACGCCGGAGGGCACGCCGATGGCGCGTACCGAAGCGCTGGGCGAGCAGATCAGCCGCTACTTCATGGAGCACGAGAAGCAGAACCTGGACGTGGTGTTCGTGGTGGTTGGCCGCAACAATGCCGGCACCGGCCAGAACGCCGGACAGGGCTTCCTCGCACTGAAGCCCTGGGATGAGCGTACCGGCGACAACACCGCTGCGGCGATCATCACGCGTGCCAATGCCTACTTCCGCGGGTTGCCCGATGCCAGGGTCAATGTGCTGGCACCGCCGGCGGTGCGTGGACTGGGCCAGTCCAGCGGCTTCGAACTGTGGTTGCAGGACACCAGCGCCGCCGGGCGCGTGGCCCTGCAGGCGGCGCAGGAACAGGTGGTGCGTGCGGCCGGCGAAGACGATGGGCTCACCTCGGTGCGCCTGAACGGCCTGGGCGACAAGGCCGAGCTGCGGCTGGACATCGACCATGCGCAGGCCAGCGCGCTGGGGCTGTCCCAGGCTGACATCAATTCCACCCTGTCGGCGGCCTGGGGCGGCAGCTACATCAACGATTTCCTCGATCGCGGTCGGGTCAAGCGGGTCTACATGCAGGGTGACCAGCCCTACCGCAGCGTGCCCGACGACATCGGCCAGTGGTATGTGCGCGGTGGCAACGGCCAGATGGCGTCGTTCGCCAGCTTCGCCAGCAGCCACTGGGCGCGCGGACCCCAGCTGCAGCAGCGCTTCAACGGTCTGCCGGCGATGCAGATCCAGGGCAGTGCCGCCGAAGGACGCAGCTCGGGCGAGGCGATGCAGCGCATGCAGGCGCTGATTGCGGACCAGGCGGGATTCGACCTGCAGTGGAGTGGCCTGTCCTATCAGGAGCGGTTGGCCAGCAACCAGACGCTGTGGCTTTACCTGGCCTCGATTGCCTTCATCTTCCTGTGCCTGGCTGCGCTCTATGAAAGCTGGACGGTGCCGGTGGCCGTGGTACTGGTGATTCCCTTGGGCGTGATCGGTACCGTGCTGGCGACCACCGCGGCGGGCTTCGTCAACGACATCTACTTCCAGGTCGGTCTGCTGACCACCATCGGCCTGTCGGCGAAGAATGCGATCCTGATCGTGGAGTTCGCCGAGGCCCGCTATCGCGCGGGCAGTTCAGCGGTGGAGGCCGCGCTGCAGGGCGCACGCCTGCGCCTGCGTCCGATCGTGATGACGTCGTTGGCCTTTGTGGCCGGTGTGATTCCGTTGGCGTTGGCCACCGGTGCCGGTGCGGTCAGCCGTCGTGAGATCGGCATGAGCGTGATCGGCGGCATGGTCTCCGGCACGGTGCTGGCGGTGGTGCTGGTGCCATTGTTCTTCGTGCTGGTGCGCCGCCTGGGCCGGTCACGGCGGCAGGAGTGAGCGGGGGGCGCGGCTGTCATCTGGCTGCCGCAGCGCCATCACCCTTCCTTTGCCCAGCTGTCGCTAGCGTAGGTCGTCCCCGTCCCCCACGGAGACCTGCCATGTGGCTGCTCGACCATCTCTGGCCTGGCCGCAGACCTGTCCCTCCCCCGGTCGCTGCCGAA
Organism: Stenotrophomonas sp. GD03819; assembly: GCF_029841665.1. Classification (NCBI taxonomy): domain Bacteria; kingdom Pseudomonadati; phylum Pseudomonadota; class Gammaproteobacteria; order Lysobacterales; family Lysobacteraceae; genus Stenotrophomonas; species Stenotrophomonas sp. GD03819. Next base: position 14,742 of record NZ_JAOCEW010000005.1, on the reverse strand, counting down.
CCACAGGCGACGCCCCGTCGGCCCTGGCTGAAACGCCCGGTGCGGGCCGGGCGCAGCGGCATGGCGCCTTGGCAGAAGGTCGCCGCACCGCCGCGGCGCACACGCCACTAGGCGGTGCGGTCGGCGGGGTGGTTGACCCCGTCGTTGACCGGAATGATGCCCAGTGCGAACGGGTCGATGCCCTCCAGGCAGGCCACGTTGTAGCCGTACTGGTCCGGGTTGGAGCGACGCCGGTGGTGGGTGTAGATGCCGCACACGCCGCAGAAATAGTGCTCGGCCACATGCGTGTTGAACTGGTACAGCTGCAGGTGGTTCTGCCCGCGCACCACCTGCAGGCCCGCGCGTGCGACGCTGGCGGCGATGGCGCCACGGCGGCGGCACATCGAGCAGTCACAGCGGCGCGGATCGACGATGCCATCAGGCAGGTCCAGCAGCAGTTCGACCGTGCCGCAGTGGCAGGTGGCGCGATGCCGGGGTTGGACCGGAACGCCGGCCACGGAAGTGATGCCCATCGTTGCTCCTGTGAGGTGAATCTGGCCGCAGAGGCCGCCGCCGACGGTGCACCGGCCTGCCTGAACGGGCCGTAGATGCCACGGTGAACCCGCTTGTGGCTAACTATGCGGCTTCAAGACCGCGACAGGATGCCAGTGAACGCCGCAGGACGTTGGATGACAGGAAGTGCCATGGCGCTGCTGGCGCTGTGGGTGACCGGGCTGCTGGCCTATCAGTTGCCGGGGCCGGGCTGGCTGGCCACCGGCGTCGCCGGGCTGTGGCTGCTGGTTGCGCTGTGGGCGTCGTGGCGGGTCGCGCGGGGCCGTGCCTCGCGCCGCCTGGGTCTGGCGTTCGGGGCATCGCTGGCGCTGGCCGGCCTGTGGTGGCTGCTGCTGACCCCGCGCCAGGACCGGTTGTGGGCCGATGACGTGGCGCAGCGCCTGCACGTGGTGTCCTTCGATGGCCGCCACGTCGTGCTGGACAATGTGCGTGACTTCAGTTGGCGCACCGAAACCGACTACGACACACACTGGGTGCGCCGCGAGTACGACCTGGACCAGCTGCGCTCGGCCGACCTGGTGCTGTCGTACTGGATGGGCCCGGCCATCGCCCACACCCTCATCTCGTTCGGCTTCGAGGACGGTCGCCACGTGGTGTTCTCGCTGGAGATCCGCAAGGAGCGCGGTGAGTCGTTCTCGGCGCTGGGCGGCTTCTTCCGCAAGTTCGAGATGACCTTGGTGGCGTCGGAGGAGACCGACATCATCCGCACACGCACCAACGCGCGTGGCGAGGATGTCTACCTGTACCGCCTGCATGGCATGGACCGCACGCAGCTGAAGGAACTGTTCGCTGCGTACATCGCGCAGGCCCGCGAACTGGATGCGAAGCCCGGCTTCTACAACACGTTGACCAGCAACTGCACCACCATCGTCTTCGACCTGGCCCGCCACATCGCACCGCGCCTGCCGCTGGATTACCGCCTGCTGCTGTCCGGTTACCTGGCCGAGTACGCGCAGGAGGTCGGTGCGCTCACTCCGGGGGTGCCGTACACCGAGCTGCATGCCAAGGGCCGCATCACCCAGCGTGCGCTGGACCTGGGCGATGGCCCGCACTTCTCCACCGTGATCCGCCAGGGCGTGCCCGGCACCGAGCAGGACCCGCAGTAATGACCCAACTCTTTCTGACCCGCTGGCAGCGCATGCTGCCGGCGCTGCTTGCGGCCTTCCTGCTGCTGGGCAGCAGCGGCTGTGCGATGGTGACCGTCAAGCAGGTCAAATCCAGCGATTCGCTGGTCAACAAGCGCGCGGATGTGCTCAACACCGGCAAGCTCAGCCCAGCCGCGCGCGAGACGCTCAGCGCGGCGGGCCTGGACGAGTCGCAGTGCGAGAAGGACTTTCTGGTCTGCCGCAGCACGCTGCTGATGACCGATGACCTCAATGTCGAGCAGCGGCTGTCGGCGCTGTCCGAATTGTGGGTGAAGGCCGCGCTGGCGCTGACGCCGAAGAAGACCGCAGCGGGTGATCCGCCGATGAGCGATGCGGCATTGGATGCCTGGCTGGAAGCGGCGCGTTACGCGTATGCGTATCTGTTCTACAGCGGCAGGTCCCCATCCGACCGTGCCTTCGAGGACCGGCAGACGCAGGTGCGTGACTACTACAACTACGCGGCCGAGAAAGCAGCGGTGGTGCTGTTCGTGCGTGCGCGTGCGGCGGCACTTGCCGGCGAGGACTACACGAAGCCGGTCTCGGTCGGCAGCTGGTCGCTGGCCTCCAACTACCAGCAGCTGAACCTGAAGAGCATCCCGGCGCAGTTGGTGCCGGCCGGTACCGTCAGTTTCGTCGGCCTGCGCAGCACCTATCGCCGCGATGGTTTCGGCGCCGAGCTGGTGATGGTGATGGATCCGCCGAAGCTGGTTGCGCCGGTGATCGCAGCCGATGGCCCCAAGGCCGAGGCGCCGCAGGAGGATGAGGACGACGCACGCCGTGGCCGCCGCCATCGCCATGACGACTCGGTGCCTGAGTTCAGCGAGATGTCCTCGATCAACGTCACAGCGCTGCTGCGCTTCGAGGGCAGCAGCCTGGAAGACGTGATGCGCACACGCCGGGTCGAGCTGGATGCCTATTCGCCGGAAGCCACCGAGCGCATCACCCTGCACGGTGAGCAGGTACCGCTGGCCGGCAATTTCACCGCGGCCTATGGCCTGTGGCTGGCGCAGAGTGGCTTCGCCCGGCAGTCGCTGCGCACCCTGTTCGGCATGAGCGAGGGCATCGGCGAGCCGCACATCTACCTGATGCAGCCGTGGGACCCCAACCGCCGCATCATCTTCATGTTGCACGGCCTGGCCAGCAGCCCGGAAGCCTGGGTGAACCTGGCCAACGAGATCATGGGCGATCCCGAGCTGCGCCAGCAGTTCCAGGTCTGGCAGGTCTATTACCCGACCAATGCGCCGATCGCACTGAACCGCTACGAGATCGCCAATGCGTTCAACGATACGCTGAAGCATTTCGACCCCAACGGCAGCACGCGTGCATCGAAGGACATGGTCTACATCGGCCACAGCATGGGCGGTGTACTGGCGCGGCTGCTGGTGAGCGACTCGGGCGACGTGCTGTGGAATGACCTGCTGGCCAACTACGACCTGAAGGGTGAACGGCTGAAGCGGGTGCAGAACAAGCTGGGGCCGCTGCTGCATTTCAAGGCACAGCCGAACGTGGAACGCGCGATCTTCATCGCCGCACCGCACCAGGGTACCGACATCGCCGGCAACAAGGTCGGCCGCCTGATCGGTCGCCTGGTGCGCCTGCCGCTGACCATTCTCGGCAAGTTCGAGGACGTGTTCATGGCACTGGCGCAGGCCGAGCAGCAGGTCGATGGCACCGCCAAGCCGAAGATCCCGAACAGCATCGACAACCTCAAGGCCAGCGATCCGTTCGTGAAGGCCGCCGCACAGCTGCCGATCGAAGCGGGCCTGAAGTACCACTCGATCATCGCCCAGCGCAAACCGGAACTGCCGGTGGAGAAGTCCGATGACGGGCTGGTGCCGTACTGGAGCGCACACCTGCCGGGCGCATTGTCGGAGAAGGTGATCATTTCCGGCCACAGCGTGCAGGAGACCCCGCAGGCGGTGCTGGAGGTGCGGCGCATCCTGCACCGGGATATTGATGACATGGGGACTGGCACCCGGTAGTGCCGGCCGCTGGCCGGCAATCCCGCAATGCGGCGGCGTTACACCCGCCGCGCGATCACCGTGGCCAGCAGCGCCAGGCCGAAGGTGATCGCCAGGCACAGCACGTAACCGGTGTGGGGTGCGCTTTGCACGAACAGCGCGAACAGCGCGCCGGAAACCGCCAGCGCGGTGGTCACCGACAGGGCCTCGCTCAGCTGCAGTGCCGAGGTGTTGGCACCCTGCTCCTGCGGCGCCGACAACGACAGCGTCAGCACCGACAGGCTTGCGTAGATCATGCCCATGCCGAAGCCGGTCACGGCCCAGCCGAGCAGCGACACCGGCAGTGGCACCACGTTGAACAGCACCGCCAGCGTTGCGGCGATGCCGACCGTCATCATCGTCGTGCCCACCCGCAACAGCTGCTGGCGCGACCAGCCACGCTGCTGGTGACCCTGCAGCCATGAACCGGCGAACCAGCCCAGTGCGCCAAGGCTGAGCACGGCACCGGCCCAGCTGGGCGAGAGCCCGCGTTCGCGCTGCAGCAGCAGCGGCAGGTAGGCCTCGCAGGCGAAGAAGGCGGCCGCCGCGACGCCGCGCAGCGCGATCACGCTGGGCAGGCCACGGCGCAGGATCAGTGTTCCGGGCGGAAGCAGTCGATGCACGCAGAACAGCAGCGCCAGCATCGCCAGCATCGCCACGCCGATGCAGAGCAAGGCAGGCAGGCCCTGTTGCTGACCGCCGAAGTACAGCAGCAACGCGGCCAGCGAGGCACCACTGGCCCAGCGCACCACGTTGCCGCCTCCATCATCGGCGCTGCCGGCAGGACTGGGCTGCATGCGTGCCAGCGCGGGGCGCAGCAGCAGGGCCGCCGGAACCGCCAGCAATGGCACCGCCAGGAACACCCAGCGCCAGCCCAGGTGCTGCACGATCAGGCCGCTCAACGCCGGGCCGACCATCGATGGCACCACCCAACCGGCCGAGAAGGCGGCGAATACCTTCGGCCGCAGGTGCTCGGGGTAGCTGCGGCCGACCATCACATACAGCGAAACCGAGATCGCGCCCGCGCCGAGGCCCTGCAGCAGCCGCCCCGCCACCAGCATGCCCATGCGCATCGCGAAGCCGGCCAGCAGCAGGCCCAGCACGAAGCAGCCCAGGCCGTACCACAGCGGCCTGGCGGGCCCGTGGCGGTCGGCCCAGCGTCCGGCCAGGGTCATGCCGATCACGCTGGTGGCCAGGGTGCCGCCGAAGGCCAGCGCATACAGGCGCAGGCCATCGAGGGCCTCGGCCACGGTCGGCATGGCCGCCGCCACCGCCAGGGCTTCGAAGGCATGCAGCGCCACCAGCGCCACCATGCCGATGGTGGTGGCGCGGTAGCGCGGGGACAGGATCGACGTATCCGCCGGTGCACGGGCGTCGGCGGGTGAAAGAGTGGGGGACATACGAGTCAGATGCGGGCCGCGCTTGTCAACTGGCGGCGAAGATAGCAGCATGACACCTCAACTGCAGTTGAGGTCAAGCAATGGTGTCCCAGGAACTGAGCGTTGGCGAAGTCTCCCAGCGCAGTGGCGTGGCGGTTTCGGCGCTGCATTTCTACGAGCGCAAGGGGCTGATCAGCAGCCTGCGCACCTCGGGCAACCAGCGTCGCTACAGCCGTGACGTGCTGCGACGGTTGGCCGTGATCCGTGTCGCGCAACGTGTGGGCATGCCACTGGAAGCCGTCGGCCGTGCCTTCGAAAGCCTGCCCGAGGGGCGCGCACCCACCAAAGCCGACTGGGCCAAGCTGTCCGCGCGCTGGCGCACCGAGTTGGAGGAGCGCATCCACATGCTGGAATTGCTGCGCGACGAACTGACCGGCTGCATCGGCTGTGGCTGCCTGTCGCTGCAGCGCTGCCGCCTGGCCAACCCCGGTGACGTCCTCGGCGAACGCGGCGACGGCCCGATGCGCTGGGAGTGACCCACGAAAACGGGACGGAGGGGATTATGTCGTTTGTGCATTAACGACTTAATCCCCTCCGTCCCCTTTTTTCTTACCAGACCGTGATCGTCTCGCCGCTCTGGATGCCTTCCACTGCACGCTGGAAGGCCAGCGCCGCGCGCTGCGCGCTTACCGCTTCGAAGCCCGGGAAGTAGGGGCCGTACGCCGCCATCGATTCGATCAGCACGTTCGGGCTGACCACATTGATGCGCAGGCCACGGGGCAGCAGCTCCAGCGCCGCCGCACGTACGAAGCCTTCCAGTGCGGTGTTCACGGCGGTGGCGTTGACGCCATCGCGGATCGGTTGGGCGCTGATGATGCCGCTGGTCAGGGTGATCGAACCGCCGGCGTTGAGGTGGTGCTGGGCGGCCAGTGCCAGCCGCACCTGCCCCAGCAGCTTGTCCTGCAGCCCGATGTTGAACTGTGCTGGCGTCATCTGCTGCAACGGGCCGAAGTGCACCGAGCCGGTGGTGGAGATCACCGCATCGACCGGGCCGGTACGCGCGAACAGTTCGGCGACGCTGGCGTCATCGGTCAGGTCCACTCGGAGTTCGCCGCTGCTGCGGCCGGCGGCGAGAATCTGATGCTGTTGGCCGAGCTGGCGGGCGACTGCCTGGCCGAGGGTGCCGCTGGCACCGACGAGGAGGATCTTCATGGCCGTTCCTTGCGTGAGGGAGTGAGCGCAGTCTGCGCCGTCACGGTGCGGTTAGGTAAGCGGCGTATTCTTCGCAGATTCCTAACTCTGGATTAGCAATGGATACCCTTCGCTGCATGCAGGCCTTTGTTGCCGTGGCCGAGCGCGGGAGCTTCGCAGGGGCTGCCGAACAGCTGCAGGTGTCGGCGGTGATGGTCGGCAAGTACATCCAGCAGCTGGAGGCGCACCTGGGCACCGCGTTGCTGCAACGGAACACCCGCCGCCAGCGCCTGACCGAAGCCGGCAGCGCCTACCTGGCCGGGTGCCGGCAGGTGCTGGAGCAGGTGCAGCAGGCCGAGGCCGACGTGGCCGGACTGCAGATACAGCCACGCGGGCTGCTGCGGGTCAGCGCACCCACCACCTGGGGCAGCTGCGTGCTGGCGCCACAACTGGCCGGCCTGCTGCGCGCGCAGCCGCAGTTGAACATCGAACTGGATCTGAGCAACCGCCGTGTGGATCTGATCGAGGACGGCTTCGACGTAGCGATTCGGGTCGGGCCACTGCCGTCGCAGGAAGTGGTGGCGCGGCCGCTGCCACCGTATGCGATGAGCCTGTGTGCGGCACCGTCCTACCTGCGCCGGCGCGGCACGCCGCGTACGCCCGCGGATCTGCAGGGGCATGATTGCCTGAGCCACCTGGCCTGGCGCGGTGGCCACGGCTGGCAGTTGGCCAATGGCGAACAGGTGGATTGGGAGGCGCGTCTGACCTGCAATGATGGGTTTGCGTTGCGCGAAGCGGCGGTCGCCGGCGCGGGGCTGGTGCTGCAGCCGACCGCATTGCTGGCCGGTGAGATCGCGGCAGGGCGGTTGAAGCCGCTGCTGCGCGACTACCTGCCCGAACCACGGCCGATGCACCTGATCTACCTGCCCGACCGCAGGCCGCGTCCGCGGTTGCAGTGCTTCGTCGATTTCGTCATGACCACATTGGGGCAATGAGCATCCACGCCAGGCGTGGATGACGGTGGGTGCCGACCGTTGGTCGGCACGCATCGGGATCAATCATTCGCCGCAGACAGTTCCTGCCCACGCACCTGTGCGGCACGCAGTGCGGTGTCCACCAGGGCCTCGAAGCCACCGGCCTGGAAGCTCTCGATCGCGGCCTGGGTGGTGCCATTCGGCGAGGTCACGCGGCGGCGAAGCTCGGCCGGGCTCTCACCGGCTTCATCAAGCATGCGCGAGGCACCCAGCAGGGTCTGCACCACCAGCGTGCGCGCGGCGTCGGCTGGCAGGCCCTGGGCAATACCCGCCGCTTCCATCGCTTCGGCCAGCAGGAACACATAGGCCGGGCCACTGCCGGATACGGCAGTCACTGAATCCATCAGCGCCTCGCTGTCGATCCACACCGTGCGCCCGGCACTGGCCAGCACCTTCTCGGCCTGTGCGTGCTGCTGCGTGTCCACCGACGGTGTGGCGAACAGGCCGGTCACACCGGCGCCGAGCAGGGCCGGGGTGTTGGGCATCGCGCGCACTACCGGCAGGTTGCCGCCCAGCCAGCGTTCCAGCTGCGCGCTGGTGATACCGGCGGCAATCGACACCACCAACGGCTGGTTTGCCTGGGCCAGTGCCCGCAACGACTGGCAGACCTCACGCAGCACCTGCGGCTTCACCGCCAGCAGCCAGGTGCTGCCCTGCGCGGCGGCATCTGCGGCGTTGTCATGCACCTGCACACCGAAGTCGGCGGCCAGCGCCTGGCGCAGTTCGGCCACCGGTTCGGCGACGTGGATGTGCGCGGCGGGTGTGCCCTGGCGGATCAGGCCGGCGATCAGGCTGCGCGCCATGTTGCCGCCGCCGATGAAAGTGATGGAATCAGCTGCCATGGAAAGCTCCTTGGAAAGTCAGGCTGGGCGCGGGCGCGCGCCGAACAGTGCGGTACCGATCCGCACCAGGGTGGCACCCTCGGCGATGGCTTCGGCGTAGTCGCTGCTCATGCCCATCGACAGCGTGTCGATCTGCGTGTGCTGGGCAGCCAGCGACTGGAAAAGTGTGCGCATGCGCACGAATGCATCCCGACGGCGCTCGGCCTCGGGCCATGGCGCGGGAATCGCCATCAGTCCGCGCAGGCGCAGGGTGGGTTCGGCGGCAATTGCGGCGGCGAGTACGTCCACTTCCTCCGGTGCACAGCCATGCTTGCTGGATTCGTCGTCGATGTTGACCTGGATCAGCACGTTCAGCGGGCCGCGCGCGGCCGGGCGATGGCGCGCAAGCGCCGTTACCAGCTTGGGCCGGTCCACGCTCTGCACCCAGTCGAAGTGGCTGGCCACGGCATCGGCCTTGTTCGACTGCAGGTGGCCGATCAGGTGCCACTCCAGCGCCAGGTGCTGCAGCGCCTGCATCTTGGCCAGCGCTTCCTGCACATAGTTTTCGCCGAAGGCATGCTGGCCCTGTGCGGCCAGCGCGGCCACGGCCTCGGCCGGCTGGGTCTTGGACACCGCCAGCAGGCGTGGATCGGGCCTGCCCGCGGTCTCGGCGGCGGCATGCAGGTTGCTCAGGATCTGGGGCAGGGGAGTGGCCACGTAACGCGTTCCGTTGAATCAGGAGGCTATACTGCCGCCCGGGGAAAGATCCTTCCAGTCGAAGCCGTTATTGGGGAGTAGCCGCTCATGGATATCGCCGAGCTGTTGGCGTTTTCCGTAAAGAACAAAGCGTCCGACCTGCACCTGTCCGCAGGCCTGCCGCCGATGATCCGCGTGGACGGCGACGTTCGCCGGATCAACATCCCAGCCCTGGACCACAAGCAGGTCCATGCGCTGGTGTACGACATCATGTCCGACAAGCAGCGCCGCGATTACGAGGAATTCCTCGAAGTGGACTTCTCCTTCGAGATTCCGTCGCTGGCGCGCTTCCGTGTGAACGCGTTCAACCAGAACCGCGGTGCCGGTGCGGTGTTCCGTACCATTCCGTCCGAGGTGCTCACCCTCGAGGACCTGGCCTGCCCGCCGCTGTTCCGCGAAGTGATCCAGCAGCCGCAGGGCCTGATCCTGGTGACCGGTCCGACCGGCTCGGGCAAGTCGACCACGCTGGCGGCGATGATCGACTACATCAACAAGAACGAATACGGCCACATCCTCACCGTCGAGGATCCGATCGAATTCGTGCACACCTCGCAGAAGTGCCTGATCAACCAGCGCGAAGTGCACCGTGACACGCATGGCTTCAACGAAGCGCTGCGCTCGGCGCTGCGTGAGGACCCGGACATCATCCTGGTCGGCGAACTTCGTGACCTGGAAACCATCCGCCTGGCACTGACCGCCGCGGAAACCGGCCACCTGGTGTTCGGCACCCTGCATACCAGCTCAGCGGCCAAGACCATCGATCGCATCATCGACGTGTTCCCGGCCGGCGAAAAGCCGATGGTGCGCTCGATGCTGTCCGAATCGCTGCGTGCGGTGATCTCGCAGGCGCTGCTGAAGAAGGTTGGTGGCGGTCGTACCGCTGCGTGGGAAATCATGGTCGGCACCCCGGCCATCCGCAACCTGATCCGTGAGGACAAGGTGGCGCAGATGTACTCGGCCATCCAGACCGGCCAGCAGTACGGCATGATGACCCTGGACCAGCACCTGCAGGACCTGGTCAAGCGCAGCCTGATCACCCGCAACCAGGCCCGTGACTACGCCAAGGACAAGCGCCTGTTCGAGTAAGGCGGGGCAGCCACGGGCGGCGCGTGCAATGGCGCGGCCGCTCCGTGTTGTTTCCTCCATCGACCGTTACTTGGTAAACCGCTTTTCCGGGAGCCTGCCGTGAACACCACCGCGACCACCATCGATTTCACTTCGTTCCTCAAGCTGATGGCGCACCAGCGCGCCTCGGACCTGTTCATCACTGCGGGCATGCCGCCGGCGATGAAGGTCAACGGCAAGATCTCGCCGATCACGCAGACCCCGCTCACGCCGCAGCAGAGCCGCGACCTGGTCCTCAACGTGATGACCCCGGCGCAGCGCGAGGAATTCGAGAAGACCCACGAATGCAACTTCGCCATCGGCCTGTCCGGTGTCGGTCGTTTCCGCGTGAGCTGCTTCTACCAGCGCAACCAGGTGGGCATGGTGCTGCGTCGCATCGAGACGCGCATTCCGACCGTGGAAGAGTTGAGTCTGCCGCCGATCATCAAGACGCTGGCGATGACCAAGCGCGGCATCATCCTGTTCGTCGGTGCCACCGGCACCGGCAAGTCAACGTCGCTGGCGGCGATGATCGGTTACCGCAACCAGAACTCGACCGGCCACATCATCACCATCGAAGACCCGATCGAATTCGTGCACAAGCACGAGGGCTGCATCATCACCCAGCGTGAAGTCGGCATCGATACCGACAGCTGGGAAGCGGCGCTGAAGAACACCCTGCGCCAGGCGCCGGACGTGATCATGATCGGCGAAGTGCGTACCCGCGAAGGCATGGACCATGCCATCGCGTTCGCCGAAACCGGCCACCTGGTGCTGTGCACCCTGCATGCTAACAACGCCAACCAGGCGATGGACCGCATCGTCAACTTCTTCCCGGAAGACCGCCGCAACCAGCTGCTGATGGACCTGTCGCTGAATCTCAAAGGCGTGGTCGCTCAGCAGCTGATTCCTTCGCCCGATGGCCGCTCGCGCAAGGTGGCGATGGAGATCCTGCTGGGCACGCCGCTGGTGCAGGACTACATCCGCGATGGCGAAATCCACAAGCTGAAGGAAGTGATGAAGGACTCGGTCCAGCTGGGCATGAAGACCTTCGACCAGAGCCTGTTCGAGCTGTACCAGGCCGGTGAGATCAGTTACGAGGACGCACTGCGCTACGCCGATTCGCAGAACGAGGTACGCCTGCGTATCAAGCTCAGCCAGGGCGGTGACGCGCGCACCCTGTCGCAGGGGCTGGATGGCGTGGAGATCTCCGAGATCCGGTGACCTGGCGATGTGTAGAGTCGACTGACAGTCGACTCTACCGGGCGCGCGGGCGATTGATGAATTCCGGTCATGACCGACTGCCGTCCAGCCGGTTCAATCCATCGCCAATGCAGGCGTATCGTCAGCGCTCCCCTCTCTGGAGCACGACGATGCAGACACGTGAACTCGGCCGCAGCGGCCTGAAGGTTTCCGCCCTGGGCCTGGGCTGCATGGGCCTGACCCATGCCTACGGCCAACCGGTCGAAACGGGCCAGGGCATTGCCCTGCTGCACGCCGCCGTCGAGCGCGGCGTGACCTTCTTCGACACCGCCGAGGTGTACGGCCCGTACACCAACGAAGACCTGCTCGGCCAGGCCCTGGCACCCTACCGCGACAGGCTGGTGATCGCCACCAAGTTCGGCTTCAAGGATGCGCGCACCGATGCCGGCCTGGACAGCCGCCCGGAGAACATCCGTGCTGTGGCCGAAGCCAGCCTCAAGCGCCTGCGTACCGACCATATCGACCTGTTCTACCAGCACCGCGTCGACCCGAACGTGCCGATCGAGGACGTGGCCGGTACCGTGCGCGACCTGATCGCCGAGGGCAAGGTCGGCCACTTCGGGCTGTCCGAGGCCAGTGCCGCCACCGTGCGTCGCGCGCATGCAGTACAGCCGGTCACCGCCGTGCAGAGCGAGTACTCGCTGTGGTGGCGGGAACCGGAGCGCGAGCTGCTGCCGACTCTGCAGGAACTGGGCATCGGCTTCGTGCCGTTCAGTCCGCTGGGCCGCGGTTTCCTGACCGGTGCGATCAACGCCGATACCACTTTCGACGCCAACGACTTCCGCAACACCGTGCCGCGCTTCGAAGTGGAAGCACGCCGCGCCAACCAGGCGCTGGTGGACCGCATCAGTACGATTGCTGCGGCTCGTGGCGCGACCCCGGCGCAGGTGGCGCTGGCCTGGCTGCTGGCGCAGGCACCGTGGATCGTGCCGATCCCGGGCACTACCAAGGTTCACCGCCTGGAAGAAAACCTGGGCGCGGCCAACCTGCAGCTGGCGCCGGAGGAATTGCAGCGCATCGCACAGGCGCTGGATGAAGTGTCGATCGTCGGCGAGCGCTACAACGCGCAGCGTGCGGCGCAGGCCAAGGGCTGACCACCCGGCGGGTGCGGACCGTTGGTCCGCACTCCTTGACCCTCACCCCATCGGCCCACGCAGCGCATCAAGCACCGTGCGCATCGCCACGGTGACGTGGCGGCGCGACGGGTAGTACGCGTAGTAGCCATCGAAGTGGGGGCACCAGTCGTCCAGCACCGACTGCAGCCGGCCATCGTCCAGCATCGGCTGCACCTGGTCTTCCGGCAGCCAGGCCAATCCACTGCCGGCCAGCGCAGCGGCGCGGGTCATGCCCATGGTGTTGAAGGTCCACTGGCCGGCGACGCGCACGCTCAGTTCGTTGCCATCCTGGCCGAAATCCCACGGCATCAGCCCGCCATGCGTGGGCAGGCGCAGGGTCACGCAGTTGTGGCCTGCCAGCTCGTCCGGATGTCGTGGCACCACATGCTGGCGGAAGTAGCTGGGCGCGCCGACCACGCGCATGCGCAGCGGCGGGCTGATCGGCACAGCGACCATGTCGCGCGCCAGCCGCTCGCCGAGGCGGATGCCGATGTCATAGCGCTCGGCCACGATGTCGGCCAGCCCGTAGTCGGCGGCCAGTTCCACCTTCAAATCCGGATACTGCTGCAGCAGCGGCGCCAGCCGTGGCCATGCGATGTACTCGGCGGCGTGGCCGGTGGCATTGATGCGGATGGTGCCGGCCGGGCGTTCGCGGTACTCGGCCAGCGCGGCCAACCCATCCTCGATCTCGGCCAGGCGTGGGCCCAGGGTATCGAGCAGGCGGGCCCCGGCTTCGGTGGTGGAGACGCTGCGGGTGGTGCGGGTCAGCAGGCGCACGCCGAGGCGCTGTTCCAGGCCGCGCATGGCATGGCTGAGCGCGGACTGGGATATGCCCAGCTGGGCGGCGGCCTTGGTGAAGCTGCCCTCGCGGGCAACGTGGACGAAGGCCTGCAGGTCGTTGAGGTTTTCGCGGGGCATGACGGGATGATACGGCCGGGCTGCGCCCGGCACCTGCCGAATCAACGTCAACGGCAACGTCAAAAGCTGGCTTCCCGTGGGAGGCGAGGTGGCTCAGGTTGCGGGGGACGGCGCAAGTCCCCCTCCGGGGCCCGGCCCAGCCGCTGGCGGCTGGGCGTTCGGGCGCTTGCGAAGCAGTGCTTCGCAAGCAAAGCGCCCTCACCCATGTAGCCTCGGTCGCGCTTGCTCGTGTGCGCTGTCCTGCGCACACGGCAAGACCGGGGTTGGGCGTCCTGCCCAACCCGCCCGAGGCATGCCTCGGGCCCATGGCGCTCACGCCCCCGCAACCTGAGCCACCCCGCCTTTGACAGTTTCCCGCGAGCTGTTGGAACGGCTTCGACCCCATTCTGTGTAGGCGTGTGGGGATGTCGATTTCAGGGACTGTGGTTCGTCGAATGAATGACTTCAACGGGAGCTGCACATGAGCACTGACACCAAGCCGAAAGGCCCGGCCTCGTATTTCCCCTCCATCGAGAAGACCTACGGGCAGCCGGTGGCGCACTGGTTCGGGTTGTTGGCCGGGAAGAAGGGCCTGAAACACATGGAACTGGTCAGCTTCCTGAAGAGTGAGCATGGCCTGGGCCATGGTCACGCCAACGCGCTGGTGGCGCACCATCTGGCCGGCAAGGGCTGAGCAGCGGCGGGCCCAGGGCAGGGCGGGGCGCATTCAGCTGAACGATTTCATCTGCAACTGTCATGCAGATCGTGTCTAATACCGCTCCCCACCTGCTGTTCCCCATCCGTATGTCCCTTCCCTCCCATGGCCCCGCGCCGTGCGACGACGCTGACGGCCACCTGGTCACCGCCGGTCCGCTGACCCCGCCGCCCGACAGCGCCGGTACCACCGCCGACGAAAAAGCGCTGCGCCACTCGATCGCCGAGGATGTGCAGGGCATGGTGCTGGCCACGATGGTGGCCTCGCTGGGCCTGGCCATCTTCGCCAAGAGTGGGCTGATGATCGGCGGCATGGCGGGCATGGCCTTCCTGCTGCATTACGCGCTGGACTGGAACTTCGGCGTGGTGTTCGTGCTGGTCAATCTGCCGTTCTACTGGGTGGCGGTGCGGCGCATGGGCTGGGAATTCACCCTGAAGACCTTCGCCGCGGTCACCGCCTGTGGCGTGCTGACCGACCTGCTGCCGCGCTGGATCGACTTCTCGCACATCCACCCGCTGTATTCGGCGATCGTCGGTGGCGCATTGTCCGGCCTGGGCATCCTGTTCTTCATCCGTCACCGTGCCAGCCTCGGCGGTATCGGCATACTGGCGGTGTACCTGCAGCGCACCCGTGGCTGGAGCGCGGGCAAGGTGCAGATGTCCTACGACGCCTGCCTGATGGTGGCCGCGTTCTTCGTGCTGTCGCCTTCCAAGGTGCTGTATTCGGCCATCGGCGCGGTGGTGCTCAGCCTGGTGCTGATGTTCAACCAC